>DASXIG010000454.1:0-3523 GCA_036498105.1 Xanthobacteraceae bacterium
GGGGGCGAGCGGCGGCGCGTGGAAATCGCCCGCTGTCTTTGCATCCAGCCGTCGTTTATTCTTTTGGACGAGCCCTTCTCCGGCATTGACCCCATCGCCGTGCTCGACCTGCAGGAGATCATCTTCGATCTCAAGGCGAGCGGGATAGGGGTGCTGATCACCGATCACAACGTCCGCGAGACGCTCTCGGTGACGGATCGAGCCTATATTATCAACGACGGCAAGATCTTCCGCGACGGCACTCCGGATGAGTTGGGGCGCGATCCAGAGGTGCGCCGGGTCTACCTGGGCGAAGGATTCTCGCTTAACTAGCCGGTCTTCAGCCCTCCCGCGATAGTGGGATTACCGCGGATGCCTGGAGCAAAAGGAATTGATGCATCCGGCTCCTCGCGCCCTGTAAGCTATGGGCAAATAACGCTATAGATTGGTGGCAATGGCACTCCTTCAACCCAAGCTGAGCCTCAAGGTGGCTCAACGCCAGATCCTGACCCCTGGCCTCATGCAGATGGTCAGCGTGCTGGCGCTGAATAAGCTCGAGTTGAAGGAGATGATCCAGTCCGAGATGGCGGAGAACCCCGTCCTCGATGAGATCGAGGAGAGCGTGCCGCTGCTTGACGACGTGGAGGGGCGCCAGGCAGAGCGCGAGCGGCCGGCGGAAGAGGTGGCCGCTTCGGTGGAGACCCCCAAAGAGGAAAAGGATCCCTTCGCGGAAATCGACTTTGGCTCCTACTTTCAGGATTATCTCGATCCTGGCTTCCGGACGCCGAATAGCTTCGAGCTGAGCGAGAAACCCTCCTTTGAGAACTTCCTCTCCCAGCCGGATACCCTCACCGATCACCTGGCTTGGCAGCTCGGCTCGCTAAGCATTGCGCCCGCCCTGCGCGAGGCCGCGGAGTACATCGTAGGCAATCTCAACGAAGACGGCTACCTGCTGTCGACCGACGAGGAATTGCTGACCGGCTTTGTGCAAGCGGTAGAGAGCGTGGAGAACCACGATGCGGCCCGTACTCTGCTGGCCGAGGCCCTCGAACTGGTGCGCTCGCTTGACCCCAGCGGCATCGCGACCCGCGATTTGCGCGGGTGCCTCGCGCTGCAGATTCGGCACCAGGAGCACGAGTTCGACCTAATCTTCGGCGAGGCCGATGCCTCCATTGAAGATGAGGCGGATGTAGTCATGCATCGGGCTCTCTTCCACACTGCGATGCACATCGTCGACCAGTGTCTGCCGCTGCTGCAGAAGCGCGACCTGACCGCGCTGGGGCGCGCTGTCTCGAAGCCGCCGGAGCATGTACAGCAGGCGGTCGATCTTATCCGCGCGCTCGACCCGCGGCCGGGCCAGCGATACAACCGCACGGAAGCACGGCTCATCGAGCCGGATGTTGTCTTCGTCAAACGCGGTGATGAGTTTGTCGTGGTCATGAACGAAGAGGATCTGCCGACGCTGCGGCTCAACCAGGGCTACCGCAAGCTGCTGGCGCAGAACGATACCGAGCGCGAGGTCAAGGAGTACGTGAAGGAGCGCTACCGCTCCGCCCTGCAGTTGATTCGTAACATCGAGCAGCGTAAGAGCACCATCCTGCGCACCTGTGAGGCTATCGTCCGCCGCCAGCCGGAGTTTCTCGAGCGCGGCGTGGATGCGCTGCGCCCCATGATGATCAAGGACGTTGCCGAAGAGATTGGCGTGCATCCCTCCACCGTCAGCCGGGCCGTTTCGAACAAGTACGTGCATACCCCGCAGGGTGTCTTCGAGCTGCGCTACTTCTTCTCCGAAGCGGCCGGCGGGCCGGAAGGCGCGGGGACCCCGCTTATGCTGCTGAAGCGGAAGGTTAAAAAGCTTATCGATGAAGAGGACCCGAAGAAGCCGCTGACCGATGACTTCATCGCCAGCGTGCTGCAATCCCAGGGCATCCAGGTCACCCGCCGGACAGTGGCTAAGTATCGGGAAGACATGAGGATCCCCAGCACGCACCAGCGCCGTGTGCGCATCTGAGGAATGCACCGCGTCCTCTGGTGTAGGATCATCTCCCCTCACGGGATTTGCATCTTGATACCTATGGAGGTTCCGCTTATGCAGGTGGAGTACACCGGACGCCAGATCGCAATCACCCCTTCACTACGTCGTCTGGCCGAGGAGGGCCTGGATCGGGTCGGCAAAGTGGTCGGCAGAAGTTGCAGTGCTCACGTGATTCTTACCGAAGAGAAGTATCGGCACACCGCAGAAGTGACCGTGCAAACCAAGTTCCAGACCATCGTTGGTTTATGTGAATCGCCGGTCATGGAGACGGCGCTCCGCGACGCGCTGGCCAAGGCCGAGTTCCAGGCCATCAAACACAAGGATAAATTCCGCACCCGGACGCGCGAGCCCAAGGATGGGAAGACCGCGCACGAGCCGCAGCTCTCGCGGCCGCGGAACAACCGCATGTCGGTTGCGGCCTTGCCGGACGTTGCCGAGCCGATCCTTCCGGCGTCGAAAACGCCCCCGCCCAAGGCTGCCAACGGCAATGGAAACGGCCGCAAGCCAGCGCCAGTGAAGGTCCATAGCCCCTCGCACGGCATGGAGATCGCCGAGCCGCACGTCGTGCACTGCGACGACTGCGTGGCCGAGCAGCGGATGAGTCTCGATGAAGCCGTCAAGGAATCCGAACTGCGCGACAAAGATGTCTTCGTCTTCCGCGAGCCCGCTGGAGACCTGCGTGTGCTCCACCGGCGTCGCGACGGCGTAATGGAGCTGATCGCTCTGCCATCCTAGGGAAACCTTGGTAACGAGCCTGCGGGCGCTCTCAAAAAGGGCGTCCGCAGCTGTTTCCCCACAGCGTTCCCACTGAAACTGTGCAAGCTGGAACGTCGCGGCAACAGAAATGCTTTAGCATGTGGCCATGCCGCGCAAAGCCGCACCCCAGGCGAGCCCGCGTCCGGCTCGGAAGACAAAACACGACAGCACACACGCGCCGCATGACGGCCTGCAGCGGGAGCTCGTCATCATCACCGGCCTCTCCGGCTCGGGCAAGGCTTCCGCCCTCAAGGCATTTGAGGACCTCGGCTACTACTCTGTAGACAATTTGCCGCTCGATCTGCTGCCCGCATTTGCCGATCTCGTGGGTCAGTCCGCCGAGATCCGACGTGCTGCGCTGGTGGTCGACGTGCGAGAGGGACAGCGGCTGGACCAGTTTCCCGAGCTGCTGAACAAACTCCGCAAGGTTCTGCCGACCCAGGTATTTTTCCTCGAAGCGTCGGACGCTGTGCTGCTGCGCCGCTTCTCAGAGACCCGCCGCCCGCATCCCCTGGGACGAACCGAGACCGTCGTCAAGGCCATTGATGCCGAGCGGCGTCTGCTCGATCCCATTCGCAATGTGGCGGATGAGACCGTGGATACCTCGCAGCACAATGTGCACGAGCTTCGAGCGTTCATCCTGAGCAAGTTCGAACGCGGCAGCCAGACCACCGCCCAGAATCTGATGGTCTCGTTTGTGAGCTTTGGGTACCGGAATGGGGTGCCGCTCGAGGCGGACCTGGTCTTCGATGT
>DASXIG010000455.1:0-2113 GCA_036498105.1 Xanthobacteraceae bacterium
CCGCTCGGCTCCTGCACCATGAAGCTCAACGCGACGGCCGAGATGATCCCACTCAGCTGGCCCGAGCTCGCCGACATGCATCCCTTCGCGCCGGCCGAGCAGGCCCAGGGCTACGCGGAAATGATTGCGGACCTTGCCGCCAAGCTGTGCGTCATCACCGGATTCGATGCGGTCTCATTGCAGCCCAACTCCGGCGCGCAGGGCGAATATGCGGGGCTCCTTGCGGTTCGCGCCTATCATCGCAGCAAGGGGCAGGCGCATCGCAACGTGTGTCTCATTCCGTCGTCCGCGCACGGCACCAACCCGGCTTCCGCGCACATGGCGGGAATGAATGTCGTGGTCGTGAGCTGCGACAAGAAGGGCGACGTCGATCTTGTCGACCTGCGCGCCAAGGCCGAGAAGCATGCGCAGAATCTCGCGGTGTTGATGATCACCTATCCGTCGACGCACGGCGTGTTCGAGCCGGAGATCCGCGCGATCTGCGACCTCGTGCATGCCTGCGGCGGGCAGGTCTATCTCGACGGGGCCAACCTCAACGCGCAGGTCGGGCTGGCGCGGCCGGGCGACTATGGCGCCGACGTGAGCCATCTCAACCTGCACAAGACATTCTGCATCCCGCACGGCGGCGGCGGACCGGGGATGGGCCCGATCGGGGTGAAGGCGCATCTGGCGCCGTTCCTGCCCTGTAGGGGCGGGTTTGAAACCCGCTCCTACGTTGACGAGCCGGCGGGGCGGGGCGAGCCCACGGGCGTGGGTGCGGTCGCAGCGGCGCCGTTCGGCTCCGCCTCGATCCTCTCGATCTCTTGGATGTACATCGCGCTGATGGCGGGCGCCGGGCTCACGGCAGCAACCAAGGCCGCGATCCTCAATGCGAACTATATCGCGGCGCGGCTCAAGGCGGCCTACCCGCTTCTTTTCACGGGCCGCCACGGGCGCGTGGCGCACGAGTGCATTCTCGACACCCGCGCGGTCAAGGAGGCGGCAGGGATTTCCGTCGAGGACATCGCCAAGCGGCTGATCGACTACGGCTTCCACGCGCCGACCATGAGCTTTCCCGTTGCCGGCACGTTGATGGTCGAGCCGACGGAATCGGAAGCGAAGGCCGAGCTCGATCGCTTCTGCGAAGCCATGCTCGCCATCCGCGCCGAGATCGGCGCCATCGAGGATGGCAGGATGCCGCGGGAGAACAATCCCTTGCGGAACGCGCCACATACGGTTTCGGATCTTATCGACGAGACCTGGGACCGCCCCTACAGCCGGGCGCAAGCCTGCCTGCCGGAAAAGTCCGCGCAGGCAGACAAATACTGGTCTCCCGTGAACCGCGTGGACAATGTCTACGGCGACCGCAATCTCTTCTGCGCCTGCCCGCCGGTGCAGGAGCTGCAGGACGCGGCGGAGTGAGATTGCAAACTGCACCGCCGGGATCTGTAGGGTGGGTTAGCGAGCGGCGCTCTTGCGCCGCGAGCGTAACCCACCACCGCGGTGGGTTACGGCGCGCGCGCGGAGACAGTATATGTCTGCGCAACAGAGTGCGCGCGCCTAACCCACCCTACAATTCCGCTGACGAACAGTTCGTAAGGACGCCCTAATTCACCAGCTTTTTGCCGGTGATTTTTTCCAGGTTCTGGAAGAACACCTTGTCCTGATCGGCCTTGGACAGATTGAGCGATTCCAGGATCTGCAGGGTGACGCGCGGGAACATGGTTCCGTTCTCCGGGTCGAACGGGCAGTCCGATGCAAACACGACCTTGTCGATGCCGAAGAACTCCATGCCGCACTTGGTCGCCGGCACCCCGCCGAAGGCGGCAGTATCGGCAAAGAAATCCTGCTTGAAGTAATCGAGCGGGCGCTTCTTCAGGCTCTTGCGCAGCGACACATAGTCCTCGTCGGTGGTGCGCGAGCCCAGCACGTCCCAGCCCGGGCCGATGCGCCCTTCCAGCATCGGCACGATGCCGCCGAAATGATGCACGATGATCTTGAGCCCGGGATTGTTGTCGAGGGTCTTGGAGAACACCAGGCGCGCCATGGCAGCAGCGGTCTCGTACGACCAGCCGAAGGTCCACCAGATCTCGTAGAGCGATTTCTTCTCGTCGCGGTAGTCCGGCATCTCGGC
>DASXIG010000456.1:0-1919 GCA_036498105.1 Xanthobacteraceae bacterium
GACCCCGTAGCGCCACCAGTCAAGCCCGCCGAGCAGGCGGACCAGGATCGCCTTGGCATGGCAGCCAACGCGCTCGATCCAGAGATCGACCGACATGGGATGGCGCAGATCGCGCAGATGCGTGAGGCGGACACTGGGCAATGCATCGCGCTCAAGTGCCCAGGCTCCCGCCAAGGCGGCGAGATCGCTATCGGCGAAGGACAGAATCAGCACATCTGCCGGCTCCTGGCGCAGATCGACCGGTTCGACGATCTCGTCGAGAGTCGTAGACGTGGTTGCGAGCAGATGCATTGCTCAATTGCACAAGCTGCGCGCCACCGCGGCGCGATCCAATCCTTTCAATCCGATCACGACCAGCCGGCCCTGGCGCGCTCCGGATGCTTGCCATGGTCGATCGTAGTGATACGTTACGCGCGACCCGACCGCCTGCACGAGAAGGCGCATCGGCTTCCCTGCCACGGCAACAAATCCTTTCACGCGGAGAATGTCGTGCGTTTCCGCCAGGAGCGATATGCGGCCAGCGAGCCCGGCGGGATCGGAGATTTCACCAACCGGCACCACGAAGCTCTCGAAATCATCGTGATCATGCTCCGGCTCGGCGTCATGTCGGGTACGGCGATTTTCGATATTGTCCTCGCTGTTCATCCCAAGCCCTAGAAGCGCCACCGGATTCACCTTGCCGTCGGAGACCGGCACGATTTTCACCGCGCGCGGCAGTGCGCTTGCGACCTTCGCCATGGCGCGGTCGATGCCGGGGCCATCGAGAAGGTCGCGCTTATTGAGGACCACGAGATCGGCGCAGGCAATCTGATCCTCGAACACTTCTTCGACCGGGTCGTCATGCTCGAGGGAGCGATCCGCGGCACGCTGATTGGCGAGCGCTTCGAGATCGGCGGCGACGCGCCCACTCGCGAGCGCTGCTCCATCCACCACCGCCACCACGCCATCCACGGTGACGCGGCTCTTGATTGCGGGCCAGTGAAACGCTTGCACCAAAGGCTTGGGCAGCGCGAGCCCGGAAGTCTCGATGACAATATGTTCGACAGCGGGCTGACGCGACAGAATGATATCGAGCGCGGGTACAAACTCGTCGGCGACCGTGCAGCACAGGCAACCATTGGCCAGCTCGACAATGTTCTCCTCCGGACACGCGGCATCGCCGCATCCCTTCAGGATCTCGCCGTCGATACCGACATCCCCGAACTCATTGACGATCACCGCGACCCGCCGGCCCCCGGCATTGGCGAGCACGTGGCGGATAAGGGTCGTCTTCCCCGCGCCCAGAAAGCCCGTAACGATCGTGCAGGGCACGCGGGCAAGCGAATCGTTCATGCAACATTCTCCTGAATATCCGGCTCATGGAAATGGAGCGGGGGAACGCGCGCGATCAGTCCCCGCTTGAGCGGCTCTGGCCGCCCGCGCCAAGGCAGCAGGCCATCGCTCGCGAGCACGAGCAGTCGCGCGCCTTCCACCAGGGCCTCGGCGCAGCCGATATCGAGCCCTCCGAATACGTAGGTCCAGGACCCGTTGCAACGGATAGCCGCACTAGGGCCGCGCGTGCAGTTCGCCAGGCAGCGGACGGGCTGTACGGCGATGCCCGTCCCTTGCGCGGCGTGTGCCGCGGCCGCTGCAAGCACCGCGCCGGGACGCGGCTCAGTTTCTGCCTCGCCGGATCGGCGGCAGGTGATGCAGACAAGGATGGTGGCGCCATCGCTAGATGGATCAGCGCGGATGGCATTTGTCTGATCCGTCACGTTTGCCGCTCCACTTGGTGGCAGTCGTGAGCAGGGTGCGGCATGACGAATCGACCGGTTCCGAGGCACCCCGCCCGGACCGCGACCGAACCAACGGCAGGTCTCCTGGCTCGCGGGTCACCGCCTGTCACCGCCTTCCCGGGTGCTGTTCCCAGTGGCTCTGTG
>DASXIG010000457.1:0-1654 GCA_036498105.1 Xanthobacteraceae bacterium
GACGCCTTGGAACGGCTCGACCGATCCCGAGAGCGCAGCACGCTGCTCCGGCGGAACGACCTCCTCCCAGAACGGCACCGCCTTGGCTCCCGACGTGTCCGCAAACTGCAGCGCAAACACGCAGCGGATTCCGATGTCCTCGTAGGCCCGCAGAATCGCCTCGAGGTGCTCTTCATCGAACGGGTAGATGGTCGCGAGATCCTGAACCGTGGTCATCCCGCTGCGCAGACATTCGAGCGCGCCGAGGAGCGTGCGCGCCCGAATCTCGGCGGTGCTGCGCTTGGGGTAGGCCGGGGGAAGCGCGCTGAGCAACCAGAGCTCGAGCGGGATGGTCTCGAAGCAGCCTTTGAGCAGAACGTCGTGGGAGTGGTAATGCGCATTGACGAAGCCCGGCATCAGGAGCTTCTCGGCCGCGTCGATGGTCTGATCGATGGTCCTCGTGCCCAGCTCGGGCACGTGCTCGCGGCGTTCAATGGACGCAGCCATGCCGCTGCGAACGGCAGCGATCAGGCCATCGACGATGAGAAGATCCGCAAGAGGGGGTAAATCGACATCGCCGGCGTGATCGTACACGCGTCCGTTCTTGATCAGGATGACGCCGGCGGGAGTGTTGGGCATGCATGAGACCTCCGTGAAACTCAAATGAAGCTTCGCATCCTCTCCGAGGCTGATTGCCGCGCGGCGCTCGACATGGCGGACGCGATCGACCTTCAGGCTTGGGCCTTCAGCCTGCTTGCGCAGGGCCGCCCGGTCGAGGGCCTGCGCAGCTTCGTCGCGTCGGAGACGCCGCCGGGCATTGCCATCTTCAACCCGTGCTTCCTGCGCGACGGCGCCGGCTATGGCATCAAGGTCATCTCCGATTTCTACGACAACGACAAGCGCGGGCTCGCGCGCATGAGCGGGCTCGTCTGCCTGTTCAATGGGGCGAGCGGCCATCCCGAGACCGTATTGGAGGCGGGCTATCTGACCGATCTGCGCACCGGAGCCGGTACGGCGTTGGCAGCGCGGTATCTCGCGCGTGCAAGCAGCCGGGTTCTTGCGCTGATTGGCGCCGGCCGCGTGGCGCGCAACCAGCTGGCCGCACTTGCCGAAGTCTTCGAGCTCGAAACGGTATTTCTTGCGGCGCGCGGCAGCGCGCGCGCCGAGCGTTTTACTGCGGATATGGCTGCTGCGGGCGGCCGGCTCCCACGCGACATCCGCCTTGCCTCATCGTGCGAGCAAGCCGTCGCCAATGCCGACATCATCGTGGCTGCCACCACTTCGCAGACGCCCGTGATTTCCGGGGCCTGGCTGCGGCCGGGCGCTTTTGTCGCGGCGGTCGGTTCGCATCAGCCGACAGCGCGGGAGGTGGACAGCGCCACGGTCCGGCGCGCGTCCAAGCGCGTGATCGACAGCCGCGCCGATTGCCTCGAACAGGCCGGCGATTTCGTCATCCCCATTGCAGAGGGGGTGATCCGGCGCGAGGAGATCACGCAGATTGCGGAGCTCATCACCGGCGAGAAGCCTTCGCGCGAGACCAGCGAGGAGATCACCTTCTACAAGTCGATCGGCGTGCCCATCCAGGATCTCGTCACCGCGCAGCGGATCGCGGAACGGGCCGCGCAACTCGGCCTCGGCACCGAGGTCGAGATCGGCGGGGATACGTAGGGGCGAG
>DASXIG010000458.1:0-5278 GCA_036498105.1 Xanthobacteraceae bacterium
GGTCGACAAGCCGGGCACTGCCGCCACCATCGCGCGCCGGCTCGCGCAGCAGAACATCTCGCTGGAATCGATCGTGCAGCGTCACCGCGGCACCCCTCCGCAGGGAGGGGAATCCCCGGGGCGCTCGGGAGCACCGGTGCCGGTTATTCTCATAACCTATGCGACGACCGAAGACGCCGTGCGCAAAGCGCTCGCGGCGGTGGGACGCGACCGTGTGATCTCAGGCAAACCGCAGGTGATCCGTATAGAAAAAAACTGATACAGTCTTCTTCCTCCTCAGATTCGGAGGAAAGGGGAGGGGGCATAATGGACATCAAAACTAAATCTAGTGCCCGGCAATCCAGAGGTTTGGCGATGAGCATGCACGAACGTGGGACGGCCTCGTTGATTACCGTCCACCCTGAGCTCGCCCTCGAGCGTGTACTTTCGCTCGAGATCGTGCGCGTGACCGAGCGCGCCGCCGTATCGGCCGCGCGCTGGAGCGGACGCGGGAACGAAAAGGCCGCCGACCAGGCCGCGGTCGATGCCATGCGGCGGGAGCTCAACAAGCTTCCCATCGATGGCATCGTCGTGATCGGGGAGGGTGAGCGCGACGAGGCGCCCATGCTGTTCATCGGCGAGACGGTGGGCAACAAGCACGGGCCCAAGGTCGATATCGCCGTTGACCCGCTCGAGGGCACCACGCTGTGCGCCAAGAGCATGCCGGGTGCAATTGCGACCATGGCGATGGCAGAGGGAGGCACGCTGCTCAACGCTCCTGATGTCTACATGGAGAAGATCGCAATCGGGCCCGGCTACCCTCCTGGCGTAGTCGATCTTGATGCCCCGGCCGAGAAAAACATCCGCAGCCTCGCCTCGGCAAAGGGAGTCCAGCCGGAAGCGATCACCGCGCTCGTTCTCGATCGTCCTCGCCATGCCGAGCTCATCGCCAGCGTGCGCAAGGCAAGAGCTTCAGTTCGGCTTATCACCGATGGTGACGTGGCTGGCGTGATCCACACTGCGGATGCTGCCAATACCGGGATTGACATCTACATGGGGATCGGAGGGGCACCGGAAGGTGTGCTCGCGGCAGCGGCGCTGCGTTGCATCGGGGGTCAAATGCAGTGCCGGCTGGTGCTGGACACCCCGGAGAAGCGCAACCGCGCCGCCAAGATGGGCATCAAGGATCCACGCAAGAAGTACGAGATCCGGGACATGGTCAAAGGCGACTGCCTGTTCTCCGCAACAGGCGTGACCGATGGGGCGCTGCTCAAGGGCGTCCGGATTCGCAACGAAGTGATCACCACCGAGACGGTTGTCATGCGCTCGATAACGGGGACCGTCCGCTGGATTACCGCAGACCACCGGCAGCTCGATAAATTCCATTTGGATTAGCCGCAAGCGTCGCTTTCAAACATCATGACCGCTGCTTTGGCGCTTTCACTCCGCACGAGCCGGCGAGTATTCCTGGGCGTCGAGCGATCCGCATGCGGGCGCGCCTGGCGCGATCGGCTCGACGAGCGCGGCGCCATGCGCGCTCTTGCGATCACGCAGCGGCAAGGGCTGCCCGAGCTTCTGGCGCGCATTCTTGCCGGCCGCGGCGTGGAGGAAACCGAGATACCGAGCTTCCTCGACCCGACGGTGCGGTCGCTGATGCCGGATCCACATGTCCTCGCCGATATGCAGGCAGCGGCGACGCGACTGGCCGATGCCGTCGCGCGTGCCGAGAAAATCGCGATCCTTGGGGACTACGATGTCGACGGAGCGACTTCGGCGGCTGTGCTCGGGCGCTACCTCGCCCATTGCGGGCGGCGCCCCCTCATCCACATCCCCGACCGGCTGTTCGAAGGCTACGGCCCAAATGCGGAGGCAGTTCGAATGCTCGCGCAGCAGGGGGCCACTCTCCTCATCACCGTGGACTGCGGCACAGCGAGCCATGCGCCGATAGCGGAAGCGCGTGCCCTCGGGCTCGATGTGATCATCATCGATCACCATCAGGCCGACGAGACGCTGCCTGCGGCGCTGGCTGTTATCAACCCCAATCGGCTGGATGATCTTTCCGCGCTCGGTCACCTGGCTGCGGTCGGCCTCGTTTTCATGACCACCGTCGCCCTCAACCGCGAGCTGCGCCGGCGCGGCTTCTGGTCTTCCGAGCGGGACGAGCCCGACCTCCTGCGCTTCCTCGATCTTGTTGCTCTCGGCACCGTTGCCGATGTGGTGCCGCTCAAGGGCCTCAACCGTGCCTTCGTGGCCAAGGGGCTCATCGCGCTGCGGCGGCGCGAGAGTCCAGGCCTCACCGCGTTGATGGATATTGCCCGCCTCGGTGGCCCTCCGCAGGCGTGGCATCTTGGCTTCATCCTGGGACCACGCATCAATGCGGGCGGCCGGATCGGCCGCGCCACTCTCGGAGTGGATCTCCTCATGCAGGATGATGCTGCCGAATGCTCCCGGCTCGCCGGCGAGCTCGACCGCCTCAACCGCGAGCGTCAGGTTATCGAAGCCGCCACCGTCGCGCAGGCCGAGGCCGAGGCGATGGCCGCCTTGGGCGCAGAGGAGAAAGGCGCTGTGGTGGTCACCGCCTCCGAGGGTTGGCATCCCGGGGTGGTCGGGTTGGTTGCCGCGCGCCTGAAGGAGCGGTTCGGGCGCCCGGCTTTCGCCATTGCGCTAGAGCCGGGTGGTCTCGGCACCGGATCGGGCCGATCGATTGCAGGGGTCGATCTCGGTCAAGCCGTGCGCCGAGCGGTGCGCGATGGCCTTGTCCTGAAGGGTGGAGGCCACGCCATGGCGGCCGGAGTGACGTTGCGCAAAGATGCCCTGAACCGCTTCCGCGCGTATCTCGAATCGACGCTGGCACCGGCGGTCGAGGCGGGGCGCAGCGATGATGGGCTCCTGATAGATGGGGCGCTCACGGCGGCGGGCGCCAACAACGAGACGGTCGCGATGATTGCGCGCGCAGGCCCGTTCGGGGCCGGCAATCCCGAGCCGATGATCGCGCTGCCCGGCCACACGCTCGCCTATGTGGAAGACGTGGCGCAGGCGCACACGCGCGCGCGGCTGCGTGCACCGGATGGCTCGATGATGAGTGCCATCGCTTTCCGGGCTGCCGGTCAACGGCTCGGGGCTGCACTGCACGCGCACCGGGGCGAGAGCGTGCATGCCGCCGGGACGCTGTGCCTCGACCAATGGAACGGGGTCGAGCGGGTGCAGTTCCGGCTCGTGGATATCGCGCCGGCTGAGCGGCCGCTGTGAAGGATTGAGCGGGTGCTCAGCCGGAGTAACTATCACAAGTCTTCTGGCGTAAGGCCGGTATGTTTCGATGCGAGCGAGCATGCGCGGACCAATTTCCTCGCTGTCATGAAAGGCGAACACGAGATCGGGAAATCCTGCCCGCGCCAAGATTCGGTGCGATCCTGTCTGGCGCTTGATAGACCATCCCATTTTGAGAAGCGCAGCAAGAACGCGGCGAGCCTTTGCGCTTGGCCAGCTGCTCATGCAGCTTCAAAAAAACAGGCAATTTCGCGCGGTATGTCCTCGCCGTTCTCAAGGCGGTCAGCAATCACGCGCAGCGCTAACGCCTTTACCTTAGCGCGAGCTTGTTCCTCTGTATTTGCATAGGCCAACACGCCGGGTAAGGTGGGGATCTCCGCTATCCAGCGCCCATCTTCCTCGCGATCAATCTCGACCTTGAGCATAGTCCTCTCCAGGCAAATGCTTTAGCGTCGCTGCATTGGTGAAGCAATGGTCCACGGAGTCCACACCGATAATCATTGGGTGTGACGTTGCAAGGAGATGAAAGTCGGGATGTCGAAGCTGCAGCTTTCCGTCGCGGTGGGGAATTACGATCGCGTTCGTCCACTGATGGACGGAACGGTCCAGATCGATGGCGTCGATCCCATCTTCATGAATTTGCCGCCGGAGGAAATCTTCTTTCGCGCCTTCCGCAGCAGCGATTTCGATATCTGCGAGCTGTCGATGTCGAGCTTTACGGTCAAGACGGCAGAAGGCAGCTGTCCGTATGTGGGGGTGCCGGCCTTCGTGTCGCGCGCCTTCCGCCACAACTCGATCTACGTGCGCCGTGACCGCATCAAGTCGCCGCAAGACCTCAAAGGCAGGCGCGTCGGGCTGCCCGAGTTCCAGCTCACCGCGTGCGTTTGGGCGCGTATCATTTTACAGGACGATCACGGCGTAACACCGTCAGACGTGATCTGGGTGAGGGGAGGGATCGAGACTGCCGGCCGGCCGGAGAAGATCAGCATCAAGCTGCCGTCCGGCGTGCGCATGGAAGATGCGCCGGAGGGCACTACCATTTCCATGCTGCTGGAGCGCGGCGAGATCGATGGCTTCATCGCACCACGCCCGCCAAGTCTCGGAAACCAGAACAATCCCCAGATTGGCTGGCTCTATCCCGATCCGATCGCAGCTGGCCGGGATTATTTCAGACGTACCGGGATCTTCCCCATCATGCATCTGACCGGCATCCGGCGGACGCTCGTCGAGCGGCATCCCTGGTTGCCAGCGGCGGTGTTCAAGGCCTTCCAGCAGGCGAAGGCGAAGTGTCTCGAGGCTTTGGAAGACACTTCTGCAACCAAAGTGACGCTGCCCTTCGTGGAAGAGCAGCTGCGCGCGGCGCGCGAGCTGATGGGCGCTGATTTCTGGTCCTATGGGCTCGCGCCGAACCGAAAGGTGCTTGAAGCCTTTCTCCATCATCACCATGCGGAGGGTCTATCCTCTCGGCTTGTGTCGCCGGAAGAGCTGTTTCACCCCTCCACACACGAAAGCTTCGCGATCTGATTTACTTTTCCGTTCCGCGCAGCATCGCCGCGGTCGCTACTGCCGAGTAGCCGGGCTCGACCCGCACATCCACGACCGCGACCTCGCCCTGCTCCACGGCTGTGATCGCCTGCTCGAACGTCGGCACGAGATCGCCCGTCTTGATCACGGGAGCAAAGCCGACCGCGCCCTGTGCGCGCCCGAGCGCCGCGCAATCGATATCGGGGTCGGAAATTCGCTGCCCAATCCAACGGTTCTCCGGCGGACGGTTGCGGATGCGCGCGACGCGTTCCTGGTGCAGCTCGTCATTGAAGAACGAGCGATTGTTGCACACGACGAACAGCAGCGGGATGCGATAGTGCACAGCCGTCCAGATCGCGGTCACGCCCATACAGAAGTCGCCGTCCCCGCAGATCGCAACCGGCAGACGTCCGGTGCCTTTGAGCGCGAGCGCCGCGCCAACCGAGACGCCCGGTCCGCCGCCGACCCCACCGCCGCCCTCCGACCCAATGTAGTCGAGGGGGTGACG
>DASXIG010000459.1:0-2117 GCA_036498105.1 Xanthobacteraceae bacterium
CAGCGGTTCAATGCGCGCGCGGGCGATCTGAGCAAGGGCAAGCCGCTCATCGTGCTGATCAATGGCGGCTCGGCTTCGGCCTCAGAGATCGTCGCCGGCGCGCTGCAGGATCACCGGCGCGCAACCGTGATCGGCACGCGCTCTTTCGGCAAGGGGTCGGTGCAGACCATCATTCCGCTCGGCCAGGGCAACGGCGCTCTGCGGTTGACCACGGCGCGCTATTTTACGCCGTCCGGCCGTTCGATTCAGGCCAAAGGCATCTCGCCCGACATCGAGGTGCTCCAAGAGGTGCCGGATGAGCTCAAGACCCGCACCGATACCCGCGGCGAGGCTTCGCTGCGCGGCCACCTGAAGGCGGAAGGCGACGAGCAGACCGGCTCCCAGTCCTACATTCCGCCCGACCCGAAGGATGACAAGGCACTCCACAACGCGCTCGACCTCATCCGCGGCATCCAGAAGAACTCGGCCTATCCGCCCAATCCAAAGACATCGGTGCCGAACTGAGCACTGTACTTCTGATTGTATAGAGGCGAAAATACACGGGGTGGCCCAAAAAGCCGCCCCGAAATTCGTGAATATTCTCACTAGTGCCGCCGATTTGAAGTTCCTACAGTGGTGCCGCGAATTTCAAAAAACACGGTAAACAAGTAGTTAATCGTTTTTCCTGCTAGATTCGCGCTTCCTGGGCTTGGCTTCCGATTCGCGGGCAATCCACGATGGCCACTGACGACTTCAGCATTCCCCTCGGTCAGCACCGGATGCCGCGGCAGCGCGCATTCCGTCTCGCCGGCTTGCCAATCGCAACGGGCGTGCTGGTTGCTATTGCTGCAGCGATTGCCGCTGCATGGATGATGATGGCGTCCAATCCTCTTCAAGAGCCGCCAACGTCCGCTGCTGCCGCGCCCGCGTCCGCCGTCACCCCTGCAAGAGGGCCTGCGCAGATCGGCGGCAATGCCGCGCTGCCACCCCTGCCAAAAGAGGTGGCGGTCGAAACACCACCAGCATCTGCCCCAGCGGGCAGGACGATCACCATCATCGATGGGACGACCGGCAAGCGCAGGGAGATCATGATCCCGGGCACAACGGATCTCGTCGGCTTCGATCAGCCGGCGCCGGAACCGCCGCCTGCACAACGGCCAGCACCAGGTCCAAGCTCTCGCCTGCCCGCACAGTCCATGCCGGCACGCTGAAGTACGGCCTGATGCCGCCATTCGAATCTCTGCCTTATCGCCCATGTGCCGGTCTCGCAGTCTTCAATCGCGCGGGGCGCGTGTTCATCGGCCGGCGCATCGATGGGCCTGAGCATGTCGACAACACCCACGTCTGGCAGATGCCGCAGGGCGGCATCGATCCCGGCGAGGACCCTTGGCCCGCTGCCCTGCGCGAGCTCCATGAGGAAACCAACATCCGCTCGGTCGAGAAGCTCGGCGAGATCGAGGAATGGCTCATCTACGACATTCCACGCGAGATCGTCGGCCAGGCCTGGGGCGGCAAATACCGTGGGCAGAAGCAGAAATGGTACGCTTTGCGGTTCACCGGCAAAGACAGCGAAATCGACATTGCCCATCCCGCCGGCGGTCACGATCCCGAATTTGTCGAGTGGCGCTGGGAGCCGCTTGCCAACCTTCCCGATATGATCGTGCCGTTCAAGCGCGCGGTCTACGAGCGCATCGTGCAGGAATTTGCGCGCTTCGCTCAGTCGCGCTGATTCGCGCGACGATATTATTAACCGAGCGCCGCCTGGAGCGCGCGCAGCTGATCGAGCCGCCGGGCGAGCTTGTCCCGCTTCCAGCCCTCGGCGCTGTCGGCAACGTCCTCTTCGGTATCCCTGATCACGCCCGCGAGCGCTGAAGCATCGAACTCGTCAATGGGCACCGCGGTATCCGCAAGCACCGTGAGACCGGAAGGCCCCACCTCCGCAAATCCGCCGTTGATCACGATCCGCAAAGGTCCCTCGGCTTCGCGATAAATGACGAGAATTCCCGGCCGCACCGTGGTGACGAGCGGCGCATGGCCCGCGAGCACGCCGAAGTCGCCTTCCGCCCCGGGGACGTCAACTTGCACGACGTCGCTGCTGAACAACAGCTTCTCCGGAGACACGAGATTGAAATGAAATG
>DASXIG010000460.1:0-2432 GCA_036498105.1 Xanthobacteraceae bacterium
CAGGTCGCGGCAGGGCAGCTCGACATCGGCTTCGGACAGCTCAGCAGCATGGCGGCGGCGGTTACGAACGGCATACCCGTGACGTCGATCATGGGCCTGGTGCAGGCCGGCGACAACGGGCTGATGGTGCCCGCCGACAGCGGCTGGAAGAAGCCGCAAGACCTCAAGGGCAAGCGTATCGCAGTCGCCGCCGGAGCGGCTTCCACCACGTTTTTCGACGCCTTCCTGAAGGCGGGCGGGACCTCCCGCAGCGACTTCAATATCATCAACGTCGATACGACCGCGCTCACGAGCACCTATGCGAGCGGCGCTACCGACGCTGCGCTCACGACGGTCGCCTGGCAGAAGCCGCAGGTCGACAGCATACGGCCGTCCCATCCCATCTTCTTTTCCGACGTGGGTTTGCTCATCCCCGGCTACGGGCTGATCGTGCGCAAGGATGCGGTGAGTCAGAAATCCGATATCCTGAAACGCTTCGTCGAAGTGCAGCAGAAGACCTGGGTCTACATCTTTGCCGGGCACCAGCAGGAGGGGATCGATGCCATCCTGGCGGAACGTCCCGGCATGCGGCTTGACGGCAACATGATGCTCGCGCAGCTGAAAGGCTTCATGCCGCTGTTCGAGACGCCGGCGACCAAAGGCAAGCCGATGGGCTGGCAGGCCGAAAGCGACTGGCAAAACACGGTGCGGATCATGCAGGAGGTCGGGATGGCCAAGCAGGCCATCAACCCGGCTGAGCTTTACACCAACACATTCATCTCGGACCAGATCAGCCGGGCGCAATGAACGCACTGCAGGGCGCGCCGCTTTCCGCGCCGGCCGCGGCGAAAGGGCGCCCGTTCCTCGAGATCAAGAAGGTCGCAAAGACCTACGATTCCGTGCGCGGCGCCGTGGCCGCGCTGGAGGATATCGATCTGACCATCCACGCGTCCGAATTCATCAGCGTGCTCGGACCAAGCGGATGCGGCAAGACCACGTTGCTGCGCTGCCTTGCGGGGCTGGACCAGCCGAGCTCGGGCAGCATCTCGATCGATGGGAAGCTCGTCGACGGTCCTCCGGACAATCTCGGCGTGGTGTTCCAGCGCGATGTCCTGCTTGATTGGCGCACGGTGCTGCAGAACGTGCTGCTGCCGGTCGAGGTGTACAAGCTCAAGCCGAGCGAATGGCGGCCAAAGGCGCTGGCCTCGCTCGATCTCCTCGGCCTCTCAGGCTTCGAGCACCGCTATCCCTGGGAGCTCTCGGGCGGCATGCGCCAGCGCGTCGCCATCTGTCGCGCGTTGCTGCTCAACCCGAGCCTCATGCTGATGGACGAGCCCTTTGGGGCGCTCGACGCCATGACCCGCGACGAGCTCAATCTCGAGCTCCAGCGCATCTGGATGGCGCATGGCAAGACTGTCTTTTTCGTCACCCATTCCATCACCGAGGCGGTGTTCCTCGCCGACCGGGTGGTGGTGATGTCGCGGTCGCCCGGCCGCATTGCGGACCTTATCGAGGTCGATCTGCCGCGGCCGCGCGCGCTCGCCGTCCGCGAGACCGCGGAATTCGCCCGCCTCGCACGCCGCGCGCGCCTCCTGTTCGAGCAGATGGGTTTGATGCGCGGGAACGTGAACGGATAGAGGACCAGAATGTCACATCAAGCCCTGCGAACCTTCCAGGTCATCGCCGGCTTCCTCCTGATCTGGGAAGCCGCGTGCTGGCTGTTCAACCTTCCCACTTATTTCCTGCCGGCTCCATCGCTGATACTGGCGGACATCTGGGCCGAGCCGCGCTGGTACGCGGCGCATTGCAGCTACACCCTGTTCACGACGTCGCTCGGGTTCGGGCTCGCGGTCGTGGTCGGCGTGATCGCCGCCGTGGGCATCACCTATTCGAAATTCCTCGAGAACACGCTGTTCACTCTGCTCGTCTCGCTCAACAGCGTGCCCAAGATTGCGCTCGCGCCGCTGTTCATCATCTGGCTCGGCACCGGTGCGCAGTCGAAGGTGGCGATCTCGTTTCTGATCGCGATCTTCGCCATCGTGGTCGATTCCGTGCTCGGCTTGCGCTCGGCCGATCCCGGCGCGCTCGATCTGATGAAGACCATGCGCAGCTCCGCGCTGCAGATTCTGCTCAAAATCCGCGTGCCGGGGGCGCTGCCGCACATGTTCGCCGGGATGAAGGTGGCAATCTCGCTTGCGCTCGTGGGTGCCATCGCGGGGGAATTCGTGGCCTCGCAGGAGGGGCTGGGCTTCGTGATCATGCAGTCCCAGGGCATGTTCCAGACGGTGCGGGTCTTCGCCGCGATCCTGCTCCTCGGCATCGTGGGCACGATTCTGTTCGTCGCGGTCGATGTCGTGGAGCGGCTGGTGTGCCCATGGCACGTCTCGCACCGGCTCGATCACTCCGGCCTCGCGGTGCGCGCCGGCGCGTAAATTTTCGCAGGGCGATGCCGT
>DASXIG010000461.1:0-9133 GCA_036498105.1 Xanthobacteraceae bacterium
GAGGTCAACCGCCGCGCCGCCGAGATTGCGCGCCAAGTACCGGGGGTAGCCGGTGCTGTGAACGTGGTCGGCTTTTCCGGGGCGACTTTCACGAACGCCCCCAATTCCGGCGCCCTCTTCGTCGTGCTCGAGCCCTTTGCCCAGCGCGCCGGCGACCCACGCAAATCTGCCTTTGCCGTGCTGGGGGATCTCTACGACCGACTCGCCTCCATTCAGGAGGCGTTGATCTTTGTCGTGCCGCCGCCGCCGGTGCAAGGTATCGGCAATGCGGGTGGATTCCGGATGATGATCGAGGATCGCGCCGGCCGCGGTCCGCAGGCATTGCAGGAGGTTGTCGGCACCATCATGCGCCGCGCGGCGGAGACGCCGGGCCTTTCTCAGGTCTTCTCGCTGTTTGAGACCGCGACGCCGGAGCTGTATCTCGACATCGATCGAACCAAGGCGCAAATGCTGGGCGTGGCCGCGCCGGACGTCTTTGCCGCCTTGCAGATCTACATAGGTTCAATCTACGTGAATGACTTCAACCTGTTCGGGCGCACTTTTCGCGTCACGGCTCAGGCGGCGGCTCCTTATAGGATCGAGCCCAGGGACATCCTCAACATTCGGGTACGCAATGCGAGCGGGGGTACGGTGCCGCTCGGCTCCTTCACCACCGTACGCGATACGGCCGGCCCGTACCGGGTTCCGCGGTACAACCTCTATCCCGCGGCCGAGCTCGACGGCGCAGCCGCGCCCGGATACTCGCAGGGCCAGGCCATGCAAATCATGGAGGGCTTGGCGAAAGAGCTCCTGCCGGACGGATTCAATTATGAATGGACCACGCTCGCGTTCCAGCAGCTGCGCGCCGGCAGCACCGCGACTTTTGCCTTTGTGCTGGCGGTCACCTTCGTGTTTCTGGTGCTTGCCGCGCAGTTCGAAAGTCTCACCTTGCCGCTTGCCGTCATCATGATCGTGCCGATGTGCCTTGTTGCTTCCATCGTGGGCGTCGTCCTGCGTGGGCAGGACAACAACATCCTCACGCAGGTGGGTTTCGTAGTGCTGATCGGGCTCGCCGCAAAAAATGCAATTCTCATTGTGGAGTTCGCAAGGCAACTCGAGGACCAGGGGCGTGATCGCCTGTCGGCGGCCACCGAGGCGGCGCGTCTGCGGCTACGGCCGATTCTCATGACCTCGCTGGCTTTCATTTTCGGGGTGACGCCCCTGGTGTGGGCGATCGGGGCGGGAGCGGAGCTGAGACAGGCCCTGGGCAC
This sequence comes from Xanthobacteraceae bacterium, assembly GCA_036498105.1. Classification (GTDB taxonomy): domain Bacteria; phylum Pseudomonadota; class Alphaproteobacteria; order Rhizobiales; family Xanthobacteraceae; genus VAZQ01. The sequence goes on from DASXIG010000461.1 coordinate 1,251, forward strand.
GGCGGTCTTTTTCGGAATGATCGGGGTTACTTTGTTCGGGCTGATCTTCACCCCGGTGTTTTACGTGGTCACCCGGTGGTTGGCAGCTCAAGCAAGCCGCCGGAGGGCAGTTCCGGTTGCGACGGCGGCCGTGGGCAAAACCGGAGGATAGCCGGTCACGTACAAGTGAACAGCAAAGCACTGTCGGAGGCTTTTCCCGCAATACGAATCTCCGAATGAATGCAGTGTTCGGGAGCAGGCGTCTCATCGCACCGATCCGGTGCGGATTTCATCATCTCGGTGGAGGACACGGAAATGATCCGCTACTTGGCTGCAGTTGCAGGAATCGCTATCGGCGTCGGCACGCTTGCCGCGCAAAGCGACCCCATTCCAGCACGGAAGGCGCTGATGAAGGCCAATGGCGACCAGGCGAAGATTGCCAAAGAGATGGTGGATGCAAAACGGCCGTTCGATCTGGATGCTGCAAAAAAGGCTTTCACGACTTTCTCTGAGGCCGGGGAGAAAGCACCCGCGCTGTTCCCGGACAGCTCGAAGACAGGAGGTGACACCGCGGCATTGCCGGCAATCTGGGAAAATAAAGCGGATTTCGAAGCCAAGCTCGCCAAGTTCGCTCGCGAGTCGAAAGCCGCCGCAGAGGCAACGAAGGACTTCGACAGCTTCAAGGCACAGTATAGCGAGATTGTCAAAAACTGCGGCGGCTGTCACCAGACCTATCGCAAGCGTGCGACGTGATGCGAACGCAGTATCTCCTGTGATGCTGGCTGCCGGGCAGGAACGGACCAGGCGACCCGGAAGTGCGCAGATTTTTACTCGCGCTCCTTACAGTGATGGTGCTCGGGGCGTTTGCCTTCTGGGTCGCCACCATGCCGGCGAGCGTTTCCGCGGAGGCATTGCCTCCGCACGAGGCCAATCTCGAAAATGGCAGGACCATGTTTTTCGCCGGCGGCTGCTCGTCGTGCCATGCCACGCCCGACCAGGAGGATAAGACCAGGCTCGGCGGCGGCATGGCGCTCAAGACGATCTTCGGCACGTTCTATCCGCCCAACATTTCCTCCGATCCCCATGACGGTATCGGCGCCTGGAGCGAGGCGAATTTCGTCACCGCCATGTGGAAGGGAACCTCGCCCGACGGCCAGCACTACTATCCGGCGTTTCCCTACAGCTCCTACCAGCACATGCGGATGGAAGACGTCCGCGATCTCTTCGCTTACCTGAAAACGCTGCCCGCAGTGCAGGCCAAAGTCAGAGATCATGACCTTCCGATCCAGTTCAGATTTCGGCGCGCGACCGGGGGGTGGAAGCTTCTTTTTCTCGACGGGAAGCCGTTCACGCCGGATCACACCAAGTCAGCGCAGTGGAATCGGGGGGCCTATCTCGTCAATGGTCCCGGGCATTGCGTGGAGTGCCACAGCCCGCGCAATCTCCTCGGCGGAATAATCGCCAGCCAGCGCTTCGCAGGCGGTCCGGACCCCGAAGGCGGCGAGGGACGCGTTCCCAACATCACCCAAGCGGGCATCGACGACTACTCGGAACAGGACATCGAGCGCATCCTGGAAACTGGTGATCTGCCCAGTGGAGATTCGGTGGGCGGGCCGATGGCAAAGGTTGTTGGCAACACGTCCAAGCTTTCTCCGGAGGACCGCGCGGCCATTGCCGTCTACATCAAATCGCTTCCTCCCGTGGAGGGACCAAAACCGCAATAACGCCGGGAAGTTCGTTGCTCCGGTATCTTCTAGAGCATTTTCCGAAAAAGTGGACACCGCTTTTCCTCAGAAAATGCGACCAAATCAAAATGCTAGAGCTCGCCGCGCGCCCCACGCTCGTTCAATGCATTTGCCAGAAGCGGGTTTGCGCCCAGTATTGCGAGCGTGGACTCAATGCCCTCCTGGTCGGCGGCCCGCGCGCTGAGCCGATATCCGGTGAGGGCGTCCGGCAGCACAGTGATGCTTGCCGGGCCGTGCTCGGTACCGTTCAAGATGGCCTGGAGTTCCGCGAGCACAAATCGGTAGCCCCCCACACTCACCATCCCGGGAGGCGGGCCGGTCAGCACCATCCCGGCGTTTTCGGGGTCGCACGCGTAGCCCGTATCGACAAATCCGTTCGTCGACACCTTGAAGAAAGGTAAGCCGCTGCGTTCCGCGCCGGGCGGAAAGGGGGCGCGCGGCACCATCGGCCCGCGGATCGCCACCGTGCCGGCGGGAGTCGCAGTGATCTCGGCACCAACGATGCTGGCCTTCGGAGCGCGCGGAGCGGACACGGCACCAAAGGGAATGGTCGCAGGCTTTCCGCCTGGTCCGCGGCATGCCGCCAGCAGACCGGTCTCGCCGAATACCAGAATGTCCGTTGTGCGCGCGCTTTTTTCGCGCCAGGGGAGCGCTCGTCCAAGCCGCTCGGGGGCTCGCCATACCGCGATGGCATCGGGGACATGGGTTTTTGCGAAGAGCGCGCACTCTCGGTGAGCTGTGCGGCGAGCGGTCCCGGGACAATGACGGCATCGAAGCCCATTGCCGCCACCTGCTTGAGGTAGGTCTCCGGATCGAAGGGATGATGCATCGCCAGCGTGCCCCCGGTCAGCAGCCAGGCAGTCATGCTGGTCGCCAGACCGGCAGCGGAAGAAGGCATGATGGTGGATAGCAGCACGGCATCCTGCTGAAGCCCGCTTTCAAGCATGACCGTGAGGCCGCCCGCGATCAGTTCGGCATGGCTGCGCGCGACCGGAAAAGGTCCGTCCGCTCCTACATCCCACGTCACGACTGCGAGATGGGCGGCCGGCCCCGGCTCTGCCGCCCGCTCTTCATCCCACGCGGGGATTGGATCGAGCTTGCCGGCCTCGAACAGATTGTCGAATGGGACAAGTCCGTCAGGGGCGTCCGGTCCATAACCGCAGACATACCGAATAGGAAACATCTCGGCCGCGACCTGCATCGCAAGTGCGTAATGATCAGTCGCGACGATCCGGCCGCTCACGATCAGCGCGGTCGCGCCGACGCGGCTGAGCGCGGCCACCATCTCGGAGCGGCGCCAGAGCGCGGGCAGGGGCATTGCGATCAGGCCCGCGCGCAGCACCCCGAGAAGAGTCAGCACGCTCTCGACCGTGTTGGCCATCTGCAGCGCGACGACGGCATCGGTGTGCAGCCCCATGCGCCGCAGCCGCCCGGCGATCCCTGATACGATGCGGTCGGTTTGCTCGTATGTGAGCATGCGCGGCTTGCCGCCTGTAACAACATCGCGATTGGGCGGATCGAGAAGCGCCAGCGCATCGGGCCGGCGCGCCGCTGCGCGGCGCAGCAACTCATCGAGCGTGATCCGAGCTCCAATGCGCGTTGGCGTGGGTCGGCCGCGAGGATCAGCGAGGATCATGATCGTCTCAGGGTTGCTTTGGCTGGCGCCACCAAGTCTCAGGAAGGTAACCGTAGAGAGAGGTCGCCATAGGACGACCGATTCGCGTCCATCGCGCAAGCCATTGGTCGGGCAGGTGGAAAAGAGGAATCGTATAGAACCCGGAAATCAGGACGCGATCAAGCGCCCGCACGGCTGTGACGAAATCTTCCCGGCTCTCTGCTTTCAAGAGCGCAGCAATCATGCCGTCGACTGCCGCACTTTTGATTCCCATATAGTTGCGGGTTCCCGGCTGATCGGCCGCAGCTGAACCCCAATAGAATGTCTGTTCATTGCCTGGCGACAGGGATTGATCCCACCGGTTCTCGATCATGTCGAAGTCGTAATTGACTCGTCTCGCTTCGAATTGCACGGCATCGACGAGACGTACGCGTGCCGCAATGCCGGCCCGCTTCAAACTCTCAGAAAAGACCAGCGCAAGACGCTCTTGATCCCTCTCCGTGACCATGATCTCGAAGCCGAAAGCCTGGCCGGTCTTGCGATCGACCAGGGTGGCGCCGCGCAGCTCAAATCCAGCAGATGCAAGCTTGTCGAGTGCCCGCTTCAGCGCCGAGCGGTCCCGTCCTGAGCCATCGCTGACCGGAGGCGCCCATGTGCCTTCGAGCACATCGGGGCGGACCGCGTCGGGGAAGGGCGCAAGCAGCACCCGCTCCCGAACATCGGCGGGGCGCCCATGCGAGGACAGCTCGGAGCCATCGAAGTAGCCCACGGTGCGCCGGTAGAGGTCGAAAAAATAGTTGCGATTGACCCATTCGAAATCGAACAGATAAGAAAGCGCTTCCCGCACGCGCGGATCGCGGAACTCCTCCCGGCGCGTATTGAAGACGAAATAGCTGCTCGGTTTGGGTACGCCGGTCGGGAAGGTTTCCTTGGCAACCAGGCCGTCACGCACTGCAGGGAAGGTGTAGGCTGTCTGCCAGCGCGCAGGGTCATGCTCGTTTCTTGCGTCGTAGAGGCCGCGCTTGAACGCCTCCATGTACGAGTTGGCCTCCCGGTAGAAATCGAAGCGAACTTCATCGAAGTTCCAAAAACCTCGATTGATCGGTAGATCGCGCGCCCAATAATCAGGATTTCGCTTGAAACTGATACTTTTTCCCGGATCGATCCCGCTTACAGTATATGGCCCGGTTCCGAGCAATGGCCGGAATGAGGTTTCCTCAAAACTGGCCGCCGCGGTCGCGTGCTGCGCGAGCACCGGCATGAGCCCCAGGATGAGCGGCAGCTCGCGGTCATCGCTCCCGGAAAGATCGAAGCGCACCGCATCCTCGCCGATCGCTTCGGCCTTGGTCACCTTGGCGTAGTATGTCCGATAATTCGGACGGCCCTTATCGCGGAGAAGCTTCCACGAAAAAACCACGTCCTGCGCCGTCACCGGCGTGCCGTCCGAGAATCGCGCAGCAGGGTTGATCCGGAAAATCACATAGCTGCGCCCGGCGTCCGTCTCCACCGAGCTCGCGATCAAACCATACAAAGTGAACGGCTCATCGTATCCGCGCGCCATCAGACTTTCGACCACGTAGCCGCGGATGGATGGGGGGGCTATTCCCTTCACAATGAGCGGATTGAGACTGTCGAAGGTGCCGAGCACGCCTTGCACAAAGCGACCGCCCTTGGGCGCAGCCGGGTCGGCATAAGGGAGCCGGTCGAAATTCGCCGGCATTGCCGGCTCGCCATGCATGGCAATCGCATGCCGCGCTTCGGCCGCCTGCGCGCCAGCGCGGCAGGTGTCCAGGAGCGCAACGTTGAGCAGCAGTGCGCACGCGAGAGCCCATGGAGCTCGCTGAGGACGCGGCTCACGCTGTGGCAAAAGGTGTGCCGTCACTGAACGAAGCCTGGAGGTTTGGGGAAACATTGCGCTGGCCGCAGCAAGCTTGCTCGTTTTACCGGTTCTGCGGAGGCTGCCCGGGAAGTTATCACCATTATTTCGTACTCTCGCACACCGCCCCTGGGGAGGTGCTCGGTCCTTAACCTCGCGCCTGAAATTGGCAACTCCCGGCGTGGCGGCGTCACGCTCCTGCCGCATTTGGTGACGACACAGCCTTAGGATGGGGCGACCGTTCCGGCCTTACGGGGCCGTAAAGAGCGGGAAGCAAGAGGATCTGTCGATGGATCACCGGTTGGTATCTGCGCCGGCCCGGCCGGCTGCACGTGCGTTTGCCATTGCTGCAGCATCCACCGTGCTTACCGCAATGATTGTCTCCGGCGCCATGGCGCAAGCGCCTCCCGCCCCGGCGGCGCCGAAAGCTGCTCCTAGGGCCGCGCCAAAACCCGCACCGGCTCCGGTTCAGAAGCCCGCCGAGGCGCCCACGGCCCAGCCGCAAGCCCAGGCGCAGGGCGGCGGCGAGCAGCCACAGCTCATTTTCTCGCCCTGGACCAAGTTCTGCCTCAAGGGCCAGGAAGCGAATGCCAAGCAGGTTTGCTTTACGGGCAAGGACGGCCGCGTCGAATCCGGCATGCCGGTTGTGGCTGCTGTTCTGATCGAGCCCGAAAACGAGCCCAAGAAGGTGCTGCGTGTCACCTTGCCGCTGGGCATGTCGATCCAGCCCGGCACGCGCGTCATCGTGGACAATGGCCAGCCGATGACCGGGCCATACGTCATTTGCTTCAACAATGGCTGCATGGCCGATTACGAGGCGAGCGGCGAGTTGATCGGCAAGCTCAAGAAAGGGCAGGGGCTTGTCATTCAGGGGATCAACGGCGCCGGTCAGCCCATCAGCCTGGTGGTGCCGCTGGGCGATTTCGGCAAAGCCTACGACGGCCCGCCCACGGATCCCAAAGTGTTCGAGGAGCAGCAGAAGAAGCTGCAGGAAGAGCTTCAGCGGCGCGCCGATGAACAGCGCCAAAAGCTCGAGAAACAACAGCAGCCCGCGCCAAAGAGCAACTAACCTAATTGAGCATTGAGTTGCGCGGGCGATAGCTGCCCTTCTCATCGCGATCGAACACTTCCGCGACTTGAGGATGCCGCACGGGTTCTCCTGAAGTGTCGGGCAGCAGGTTCTGCTCCGACACATACGCGATGTACTCGGTCTCCGCGTTCTCGGCGAACAGATGATAAAATGGCTGGTCCTTGTGCGGGCGCACCTCCGCTGGAATGGACTCATACCATTCTTCGGTATTGTTGAATTCAGGGTCTATGTCGAAGACCACGCCGCGAAATGGAAACAGGCGGTGCTTCACCACCTCGCCGATCTTGAATTTCGCGTTGCGCATCTTGCTCATGCTGCAGTCGAATGTAACTGTGTTTGTCGATTATTAAAGGTCGCGTAGGTATTAAAGCTCGTAGGACTCGGCAAGCTGCGGGTCCTTGCCGGCCGCAAGGCGCGCAAGGTCGATGAGGACCTTGGCCTGCTTCCAGGTCGCGTCATCCTGCATCTTGCCATCGATCATGACGGCGCCGCTCCCGTCCGGCATGGCCTGGACGATCTTTTTTGCAAACGCAATTTCTGCCGGGTCGGGCGAGAACACGCGCTTGGCGATCGGAATCTGGCTGGGGTGGAGGGTCCAGGCGCCGACGCAGCCCAGAAGGAACGCATTGCGGAACTGCGCTTCGCATGCGTCCAGGTCGGAGAAATCGCCGAACGGGCCGTAGAATGGCTTGATACCGCCTGCTGCGCAGGCGTCGACCATCTTGGCGAGGGTGTAGTGCCAAAGGTCCTGTTGGAAGGCTGCGCGCGTTTCGCCTTTGCCGGTCGCGTCGGCGAGAACCTTGTAATCGGGATGCCCGCCTCCGACACGCGTGGTCTTCATGGCGCGCGACGCGGCAAGATCGGCCGGCCCCAGGCTGATTCCGTGCATGCGCGGGGAGGCGGTCGCAATCGCGGCGACGTTGTCCACCCCTTCCGCGGTCTCGAGGATGGCATGGATGAGGATAGGTCTTCGGATTGCGTGCCTTGCCTCCAGCTGGGCAAGGAGCTGATCGAGATAGTGGATGTCCCAAGGGCCTTCGACTTTCGGCAGCATGACCACGTCGAGCTTTTGGCCGATCGCTCCGACTATCTCGATGATATCGTCGAGCACCCACGGCGAGTTGAGCGCGTTGACGCGCGTCCACAGGCCGGTATCGCCGAATTCATTTGCCCTGGCCATATCGATGAACCCGCGCCGTGCCGCAGCCTTGGCATCCGCCGGAATGGCATCTTCCAGATTGCCCAGCACGACATCGACCTCTCGGATCAGCTCAGGCACCTTTGCGCGCAGCTTCTCGATATGCGGCGGCACGAAATGGATCATGCGCTCGAGCTTCACCGGCAGCTCGCGCATCGGCGCGGGAGCGCCGGCCGCGAGCGGCTTGAAGAAGTTGCGGGGAAGCTTCATGCCTTGCAGCCTATGAGCTGAGCTCGGCGACGCCAAGGCGCATTGACGCAGATCCCCCGCTTTTATGCTCCCTCTCCACGCATGAGTCGCGGCTGGCTCGCGAGCGGCATGATGCCTTCCCGCATCGCTGCGCGGCGCAGTGGACCGATCCGATCCATGGAGAGAACGCC
>DASXIG010000462.1:0-2815 GCA_036498105.1 Xanthobacteraceae bacterium
GGCTTGTCGCGGCTTCCGGCGGCGTAGCAGTCGAGCCATTCGCAGCTCTGCTCGGCGATATAGACGGTGGGATAAAGCTCCTCCGGAATTGGCGTGCGGAACGCTTGCGGGCAGACGTAATCGTGCGGCAGCTGATGGCCGCAATCGCGCAGAACATCGGCGTCGGACCGCCTCGCCTTCAGCCACATGTAGTAGTGTCCGCCGGCGTGATCCCCATGCGCGGTGCAGAGATCGACGTGCTCAAAGCCGTAGAACGGGAGCTGCATCGGGAAATCGTGGCCGGCCTCCCAGCGCTTCGGGTGCTCCTGGTCATAGGGTCCATCGCCGGGTGCGGGCTTGCGGGCTTCCGCAAAGCTCGCGTCAAGAACGCGATCGCCGGGGCGCGGCGGCGCGCGTTGGAGAATGGGCGGCTGGCCGGTGAAATTCTGCAGATGGCTTTTGCCCACGAGCGCCGTCGCATAGCCGGATGCGCGCAATGCGTCGACGAAGGTATTCGCCAGAAGCGACAGCGGAATCCCGTTGCTGCGCACCCCGTGCAGCGACGGCATGCGCCCCGTCATCAGGGTGGCACGGTTCGGCATGCAAACCGGCGTGGCAACATAGAAGCGCTCGAAGCACGTGCCTCGTGCCGCGATGGAATCGATGGCCGGCGTCTTGAGCACGGGATGGCCGTAGCACCCGAGATAATCGACGCGATGCTGGTCGGTGATGAAGAAAAGAAAGTTCGGCCGCCGCATACTTGGCTTTACCGTTTCACTGCGCCTTGAGGTTGGCTGCCGCGATGAACTCCCGCCACTTGGCGGTATCGCTTGCGATGCGCTGCGACAGCTCGGCACCCGAAATCCACACCGGCTGGTACCCGAACGATACGAGCTTGCTCTGTACATCGGGATCGGAAGAAATCTTCTTGAACGCGTCGTGCAGCATCGCGGTCACGGCAGTTGGCGTGCGCGCGGGTGCGAGCAACGCATAGAAGTTGGAAAAGACGAGCCCCGGATAGCTGTCCGCAAGGGGTGCCACTCCCGGCAGCAGCGGGGACGGCTGCGGCCCGGTCACGCCGAGAGCGTACAGGCTTCCCGCCTTGATATGCTGCAGCGCCAGCTGCAGCGGACCGCAGAACATGGTCACGTTGCCGGCCAAGAGCCCGTTCATGGCCGTCGAAGCACCGGTGTAGGGAACGTGGATCATGTCGATCCCGGTCTGCCGCTTGATCACTCGCCGCAGAGATGCGCGGGCGATGCGTTGCCGGCCGATCCGAAAGTCAAGGTTCCGGGCCCGGCCTTGGCCGCCGCGGTCAGCTCGGTCAACGAGCGAATGCCGGTTGCTGCGTTGACGGTCAGCACGTTCTGGAGCTCCACCATAGCGGCGATGGGGATCAGGTCGCGCTGCGGATCGTAGTGCAGCTTGAGCAGAGCCGGTGCCATGGTGATGGGCAGGTCCACGGTGAACAACAACGCATACCCGTCCGGGGGCGCCTTGACGACCGCCTCCGTCCCGATGGATCCGGTTGCGCCGGGGCGGTTGTCCACTACGGTGGGCTGGTTCCAAACCTGCGACAGTTTCTGCGCATAGAGCCGGAGCACGAGGTCGGATGGTCCGCCCGCGGGAAAAGGATTCACGAAATGAATTGCCCGCGCCGGATAGGCTTGCGCCCACACCATCGCCGTCATCGCAACGAGCGCACCGACAGCAAAAATGAAATGCAGGAGACGTCTACAAGAACGCTTCATCGCACCGCCCGCGATGGTCCTATCACATCCTGTTTCAGGCCGGCTTTGCAGGTTGGTCCGGCGCGGCGGGCGCGACCGCCTCGCGCAGCCGGTCGGGTGCGACCGCGATCTCCACCCCGGCACGCTCCTGCTGGAGGAGCATCACCGCGCGCGAGTCGCGGCCACCCCATCCGCGCGCGAGAGCTTCCGTCATCTCCGCAAGCGCGAGATTGCACATGCGCATCGGCAAGCCGAGCTCGCGCCCGAGCGCGGTGGCAAGCGCAACGTCCTTGTGGGCGAGCTTGAGCGCGAAAGCCGGCGGATCGTATTTGCCCGGGAGGAACTGGTCGATCAGGGCATCGAAGGTAAGACGGCGCCCGGCCGCGCCCTGTCGGATCGCCTGCCATAACGCCAGCGGCTCGACGCCGGCCTTCACGCCCATGGTGAAGGTTTCGGCAAGCGCACAGACGATCGCATAGCCCGACATGTTGTGCACGAGCTTGGCGACGGTGGCGCTGCCGATCGGCCCGATATAGACGGGCTTGTCGCCGATGGCGTCGAGCACGGCCTTGTGCTGTTGGAACACCGTTGCGTCTCCGCCGACCCAGATGGCGAGTTTGCGGGATGCCGCGCCCGCGGGGCCGCCGCTCACCGGAGCATCCAGCATGTGCGCGCCCTTTTCGAGGAACGCAGCATGGAGCCTCTTCACGACGGCGGGCGAATTGGTCGAGAGGTCGAAATAGGCCAAGCCGGGTTCCACCCCGGCGATGAGTCCATCCGGCCCGAGCGCGACCGCTTCCACATCGGTCGGCTCCGGCAGCGAGGAGAAGATCACATCGGACTGGCTCGCGACCGCGCGCGGGGTGTCTGCCCAGGCGGCGCCGGCATTGAGATGATGGCTGGCGGCCTGTCTGTGCAGGTCGTGGACGATCAGCTTGAAGCCGGCCTTCTGAAGGTTGGCGGCCATCCGGCTGCCCATGATGCCCAGCCCGATGAACCCGACAACCGGTTTGTCCTCTGACATGTCGCCACCACCGCTTTGGCCGAATTCGATCGGCAGCCTGAGTTGAGATGCGAACGCGCCAACCCTGTCAACAGGTGAAAAG
>DASXIG010000463.1:0-2147 GCA_036498105.1 Xanthobacteraceae bacterium
GATCACGGCCCCGGTCGGGGAGGTGATCACGCCGATGACTTCCGGGAGGTATGGGAGGCGCTGCTTGCGCGCCGGGTCGAACAGTCCCTCAGCGGCGAGCCTCTTCTTGCGCTCCTCCAGCAACGCCATGAGCGCGCCCACTCCCGCGGGCGCCAGCGTCTCCACCACGATCTGATATTTGGATTGGCCGGGAAAGGTGGTGAGGCGGCCGGTTACGACCACTTCCATGCCCTCCTCGGGCTTGATGCGCATACGCGCGAATGCGGTCTTCCAGAGCACCGCCTCGACCTTGGCGGTGTCGTCCTTCAGCGCGAAATAGCAATGGCCGGAGGAATGGGGTCCGCGGTAGCCCGAGATTTCGCCGCGCACGCGCACATAGCCGAACGCATCCTCGACCGTTTTTCGCAGCGCAGCCGAGAGCTCCGAGACAGTCCATTCGCGGATGTTGAGGCGCGCCGGCTCGTTCATCGCGTGCGCTTATTATTTGGTCGCATTTTCTGCGGAAAACCGGTGTCCACTTTTCCGGAAAATGCTCTAGCTGCCGACTTTGCCGTTGTATTGCTCATCGGTGACCTGCTCGAGCCAGGTAACGTGCTTGCCGTCGAGATGCTCCTGGAGCGCGATATGCACCATATCGGTCTCGGGACTGGCGCCGTGCCAGTGCTTCTCCTCGGGCGCGATCCACACCGTGTCGCCGGGGCGGATTTCCCGGATTGGGCCGCCCCACAGCTGCACCCGTCCGATTCCCGACACGACATGTAGCGTCTGCCCAAGCGGATGGGAGTGCCATGCCGTGCGCGCGCGCGGCTCGAACCGCACCCATGCGCCCCTGATCCGCGCCGGCGCCGGTGCCTCGATGATCGGATTCTGCCAGACCGTGCCGGTGAACGATTCCGCCGGCCCCCGTCGCGAAGGCGTGGAGCCCAATGGCTTGATATCCATGCGCGAGCGTCCTTTCGTAGACTGTGCTTAGCCGCTTCGCCCGCGTCCTAGCACTGATCCACCCCGCCTAGAAGGCCACGATGATCCACAGGAGGGCGGCTGTTTGCTTGAGAGCCGGTTGCGCCATGCTACATCGGATTTGAGATTTCAGCGGTTGAGTCATTGCAGATGAACGTTCTGATCCTTGGCTCGGGCGGGCGCGAGCATGCGCTGGCGTGGAAGATCGCGGCGAGCCCACTGGTCGAGCGCCTCTATTGCGCGCCGGGCAATGCTGGGATCGCGAAGGAATGCGAGCTGGTGGGTCTCGATCCGGCCGGCCATGCAGGCGTGATCGCATTCTGTCGCGCAAGCGACATCGGTCTCGTCGTCGTCGGACCCGAGGCCCCGCTGTGCGCCGGCATTGTGGATGATCTCACTGCGGCTGGGATCAAGGCATTCGGCCCGACCAGGGCCGCCGCGCAACTCGAAGGCTCAAAGGGCTTCACCAAGGATCTGTGCCAAGCAAATGCTATTCCGACAGCGCGCTATCAGCGTTTTGACGCGGCGCCGCCGGCCAAAGCCTATGTGCGTGCGCAAGGCGCGCCGATCGTGGTCAAGGCCGACGGACTTGCGGCAGGCAAGGGCGTCGTGGTGGCAGGGACCATCGCCGAGGCGGTGACCGCGATCGACCGGATGTTTACCGGAGAGCTGGGTGCGGCCGGCGCCCAGGTCGTCGTGGAAGAATGTCTGCAGGGAGAGGAGGCTTCGTTCTTTGCGCTGTGCGATGGCGAGACCGCGATCCCGCTCGTGGCCGCGCAAGACCACAAACGCGCCTTCGACGGCGACAAGGGACCGAACACCGGCGGAATGGGAGCGTATTCCCCAGCGCCCGTAATGACCGAAGAGAACGCGCAACGCGCGATGACCGAGATCGTGCTCCCGACATTGCGCGCGATGAAGTCCCTGGGCACGCCCTACAAGGGTGTGCTGTATGCCGGGCTGATGATCACCGCCGAAGGTCCGAAGCTGATCGAGTACAACGTGCGCTTCGGCGACCCCGAATGTCAGGTGCTGATGCTGCGGCTGATGTCCGACCTCCTGCCGGCACTGCTCGCCTGCTGCGACGGCATGCTCAAGAATTTCGATCTGCGCTGGTTCCCGGGCGCGGCCCTCACTGTCGTGATTGCAGCCAAAGGCTATCCCGGTACCTATGCGAAAGGCTCGGT
>DASXIG010000464.1:0-7620 GCA_036498105.1 Xanthobacteraceae bacterium
GGCGGCACTTGTTGACGGCACCCTCGAGCTTCTCGGTGGGTTAAGAAAGCCGGGCGGCGAAGCGTCCACCAGATTCCGGGAGGTGATCGCCGGCGTGGTTCACGAATTGCTCGAATCACCGGAGAAGCGCGAGCGGATCAATGCCGCAGTGAAGCGGCTGCTCGCCCATCCCGAAGCGCAGGCTTGGCTGCGGTCGGTAGCGGATGAGCTTGCCCAGAAAACATTGGAGGACTTGGCGCAGCCGTCGTCGCGCCTGCAGCTTGCGCTTGCGAAACCTATCTCCATCCTCGCTCGAGCGCTCGCAACCGACGAGGTCATGCAGCGCCACATCGACAGCGCCGCGGAGCACTTGGCTCTGTCGCTCATATCCTGGCGGGGCGAGATCGGCTCGTTTATTGCGGAGGTCGTGCGCCGCTGGGACGCAAAGATGCTGACCGACCGCCTCGAGCTCGTGGTCGGCAGCGATCTCCAGTACATCCGGATGAATGGCACGCTCGTCGGCGCATGTGTGGGTTGCCTGATCTTCATCGGCGCGCGGCTGCTCGGATAGCTGCCAACCGCAGTCAGGTCCCACTGACATGTCGATGGACGAGCGCAGAAAACCTTCCGGCGGTTTTTTCGGCCGGCGCAAAGTGCGCAGGCTGAAGGCCGGGGGCGCGAAGCTGATCGCTACCTTGCTGCCCCGACTGGCACTCGACCTCACGATTGCGCCGAGCGATTTGCCTGCATTGTTTTCCTGTCCCGTTGATGACGTGTGGCTCGAGATTGGTTTCGGCGGCGGCGAGCACCTGGTGTCGCAAGCGCACGCCCATCCCCGCATAGGCATTCTCGGCATTGAGCCTTTCGTGAACGGCATGGCCAAGGCCCTGGCCGCGATCGCTGCACAGGCGCTCCGCAACATCCGCCTTCACGACGGAGATGCAACCGAGGTGCTGGGCTGGCTCCCGCCCGCCTGCCTCGGACGTGTCGTCCTTCTGTACCCCGATCCCTGGCCGAAGCGCCGCCATTGGAAGCGACGTTTCGTGCAGAAACAGAACCTTGCCGCGATAGCTTCCGCGTTGCGTCCAGGTGGAGAGTTTCGCTTTGCAACCGATGTTGCGGATTACGCGGATTGGACGCTCAGGCACCTGCTCGCGGTCCGGGATTTTGAATGGATCGCCGAGTGCGCAGACGACTGGCGGCGGCCGTGGCCGGGCTTTGCGGGAACCCGTTACGAAGCCAAAGCCAAGCGGCAAGGTCGTGTGCCGTGTTACCTGACCTTTCGAAGGCTATCACCCACCGGATGACGCGTGCTGCCAATGTTGTACTTGCCAGAACCGCATCACGCGCTGGGCCGTCGTTGGCGACAGTCGCTCGAAATTTTCATAGGCCATGTCGAGCTCGCGGCTCGACAGGCGGCAGCATTGAGGCATTGCGGCCAGGATCGCCTTGACCGTTTGCCAGCCCCACCCTGCCGACTTGCAGAGGATGAGCACCGGATCGGGCCGGTCCGCGGCGACAAGCCGATCCACGACATCGACAGGTACGGCGCACAGAACGGCAAGCGCAGCGGTCATTTCTTCGCCTCGCCCGATCCGCGCAAAATCTACCAGAGCGGCTTCGTCGAGCTTGCCGTCTTTGTTCAACTCTGCAATTTTTCGTTGCGCCGGTTCATAGTCCCGACGAGAGGCTTGTGCCTGCTCGGTCGCGGACGCTTCCGTTAGCACGCGGGCGATCTCGGATCGCAGCTCTGGTTTTGCCGCCGCCAGCAGGCGCTGCTGCACGGCTTGCGTGCTGTCGAGCAGGAGGTCGCTGAACAGCCTCGGCGGCAAGTCGGGCCGCGATCCGATCTTCTCCGCGAGCACGCCATCCTCGGCAGCCCTTTCCACCAGCCTGACGAAGCTTGCTTCCGAAAGCTGCGCATCCAAATTCTCGGCAAGGCCGCGGAGAACTGCTTGATCGCCGCGTCGAACCAGGATGTCCGTAACGGTTGGCGGGATGCCTCTGCGTTTCGAGATGGCGAGCAGATGAGCTTGGCTCTTGGCCTCGGCAATGTCGATGAGATCGCCGTGCTCAAGCCGCTGGGAACGCCTGAGAACGCCTCGCGCGACGGCTGCATCATCGTCCTTGGCGAGCCGGCGGATCAGCTCTCGCGGCGCATTGCCCAGAACAGCCAGTCGATTGGATAGTTCTGCCCGCGCGGTCGTGTCCACCTGGGCTGCCAACTGGCAGAATACGTCATCAAAAAGTTGGATGTGGGATTCCTTGAGTCGGCCGGCGCCCTCGGCAAAAAGATCCGTAATGCGCCGCAGCGTCTCGGCTCGGCGTGCGAACGAGCCGTGCTGGATCACTTCCTCCAGTTCCGGAATGAGCGAAGCAACGGCCATTACATGCACCACGGGGTTGGCGCGAACTGGTTATGACGGGACCACCCCTAAGCTAGGTAAGGAGTCTGAAGGAAAGGTTAGTTACCGCACCCTTAATAACGGCTCGTTATGCCGTTCCATCGCCGTGGCTGATCCGCAGTGATGCGGGCGCGCCCGCAGCTGCGCGAGAGTGACACCGGATCGAAGGGCGTTTTTCTGGCCCTTGGGCCTGTCAGGCCTGTCAGGCCTTGCGTCCGCCGCGAAACTCGCTATATTTGGCCGGTCCAGTCTGCTGGATATCTCATAACGATCGAATAGGGTTCGGTCGGCTTTTGAGAGTGGGTTCCACCCGGGACCCGCTCTTTTTTGTTACCCGGATCGGCGATGGTTGAAGGAGCGTGCAACGAGCTGATCCCGTCGTGAGTAATGCTCGATGACGCAAGCTGTCAAAACGTTTGAGGCTGATACGGATCGTCGATTGATCGTCGAGCAGGGCGTGGCTGCGCGGGTGGCGGGGATTGTCGAGCCTGTCCTGGTCGATATGGGCTATCGACTTGTGCGGGTGAAGGTTCTGGGCCTTGATGGCTGCACCCTCCAGGTTATGGCCGAGCGACCGGACGGGACCATGACGGTGGAGGATTGCGAGCGGGTCTCGCGCGCCCTTTCCCCTGTGCTCGACGTCGCTGACCCGATCGAGCGTGCCTATCGGCTCGAAGTATCGTCGCCTGGATTGGACCGACCCCTTGTGCGTCGCTCGGACTTCGAACGTTATGCCGGCCACCCCATCAAGGTAGAGATGGCAACCACGGTAGGCGGGCAAAGGCGGTTCCGAGGCGTGTTGGCGGCCACGGAGGGGGAATGCGTCCGCCTGCGGCGGGAAGATGCCGCTCCGGAGCAGCCGGGTGAGGTGCTGTTAGGATTCGAAGACGTGGCGGAAGCGAAGCTGGTGCTGACCGATGCGCTCGTTACGGCGGCACTGAAGCGGGGCAAGGCCGCCGAACGTGCCGCGCGGCAGCAAGTGCGCGAGGCTTCGCGCAGGCAGGCGGCTAAGGATGCGGAGCACCGCAGGGTCCACGAACAGGTCGCTCCGGACGCAAGCGACGATTCTCAGTCCTATCGAGGCACTGGGACTCCCGTGAGCAAGAACGAAGGAGAATGAACATGGCGGTGAGTGCAAACCGGTTGGAATTATTGCAGATCGCAGACGCGGTGGCGCGCGAGAAAGCAATCGACCGTGGCATCGTCATTGCAGCGATGGAAGATGCGATCCAGAAAGCCGCGCGCTCCCGCTACGGCAGTGAGACGGAAGTGCGCGCCGAGATCAATCCCAAGACCGGCGAGATGCGCCTGTCGCGCCTCCTGCTGGTGGCTGATCAGGTCGAGAATGATGCAACCCAGATATCGCTCAATGACGCCAGGAAGCGCAATCCCGCAGCCCAGGTCGGCGATTTTATCGCCGAACCATTGCCCCCGCTGGAATATGGCCGTATCGCCGCTCAATCTGCGAAGCAGGTCATCGTTCAGAAGGTGCGTGAGGCCGAACGGGACAGACAATATCAGGAATACAAAGATCGCATTGGTGACATCGTCAATGGCATCGTCAAGCGCGTCGAGTATGGCAACGTAGTCGTCGATCTTGGTCGCGGCGAGGCGATCGTGCGTCGGGATGAGTTGCTGCCACGAGAGACCTTTCGAAACGGCGACCGCATCCGTGCCTTCATCTACGACGTGCGCCGCGAGCCGCGTGGACCGCAGATTTTCCTCTCCCGCACCCACCCCCAATTCATGGCAAAGCTGTTCGCGCAAGAAGTGCCCGAAATCTATGATAGTATCGTGGAGGTGAAGGCGGTTGCGCGCGATCCGGGCTCGCGTGCCAAGATCGCCGTGATCTCACGCGATTCCTCGGTCGATCCGGTCGGCGCCTGCGTGGGCATGCGCGGGTCGCGGGTGCAGGCGGTGGTCAACGAGCTGCAGGGCGAGAAGATCGACATCATTCCATGGACACCCGATCCGGCCAATTTCGTGGTCAATGCGCTCGCGCCCGCCGAGGTGGCGAAGGTGGTGCTGGATGAGGATCGCCAGCGCATGGAAGTGGTAGTGCCCGATCAGCAGCTCTCGCTTGCGATTGGGCGGCGCGGACAAAACGTCCGGCTTGCCTCCCAGCTCACCGGTTGGGATATCGATATCGTGACGGAGCAGGAAGAGTCGGAGCATCGACAGGCTGAATTCGAGAAACGAACAAAGCTTTTCGTCGAAGCACTCAATGTCGACGAGGTGGTTGGCCAACTGCTGGCTTCGGAGGGATTTACCTCGGTTCAAGACCTCGCCATGGTTGATGAAAAGGAGGTCGCCGCGATCGAGGGGTTCGATGAGGACACTGCGCAGGAGCTGCAGACGCGCGCTCGCGACTATTTGGCCAAGGAAGAGGCGGAGCTCGACGCCGCGCGCCGAGAGCTCGGCGTCGCGGACGATCTCACAGAGATCCCCGGGCTCACGACCGCGATGTTGGTGAAGCTGGGAGAGAACGAGATCAAGAGCGTCGAGGATCTGGCTGGATGCGCCACCGACGACCTGGTTGGCTGGAACGAGCGTAAGGACGGCGAAATGACCCGAAATCCAGGCATTCTCGACGGCTTCGATATTTCCCGTGAGGAGGCCGAAGCGCTGATTATGCAGGCGCGCGTCAAGGCGGGCTGGATCAAGGAAGAGGATCTTGTCGCGCCAGCGGAAGAGAGTACGGCCGAAGCGGTCGTGGCGCCCGCGTGAGAAGGCTCAATGCGGGTACGCAACGAGCATACTACCGGCACCGCTGCCGCGCCGCCCAGGCGGCTTGCGCGATTGCAGCGGCTTTGCGCCGCTACAGGCGAGGTCAGGCCGGTTGATGAGATGATTCGCTTTGTTGCGGGTCCGGATCATACTGCCATTCCTGATCTTAAATGCCGACTCCCCGGACGCGGCGTCTGGATTACCGGCACTCGGCCCGCGCTGGAGTTGGCGCTCAAGCGCAAGAGCTTCGAACGCGGCTTCAAGTGCCAAATCTGCGTCCCGTGCGATCTCGTTGCGATGACGGAGCGGCTGCTGGAAAAAGCCGCGCTGGATGCGCTTGCGATGTGTCAAAAGGCGGGCAAGGTCGTGCTCGGGTTCGCGAGGCTTGAGACGGCACTTGCACGCGGTAGTGCAGTGGCGGTCCTGCACGCTCTCGAAGCTTCGCCCGAAGGCGTGAGGAAGCTTAAGCCGGCATTGGGAGCCCATTCCGCACGCCCCGTCGTGCTGAGCGCGTTCACCGCGGTGGAATTGGATTTGGCATTGGGACGGTCAAATGTGATACATGCAGGCCTGCTTGCCAGTTCCGAAACCGGCACGTTCCTCGCGCGCGTTGCGCGACTGGATCGTTTCCGGATCGGCGCTCTGGCGGGCGCGGCTGCCGCGGCCGAATATGGCCTGCCTGCATTGACCAAGGTCAACGCTCGGCGCACGTCTGCGGGTGAAGGTCGCGGCAAGCGGACCATGGTTGAGTCGGGTTGATTGGAATGGCTGAAACGACGGAAAAGACAAGCGAAAAAAGGCTGAGCGTTGCCGCCAGCAAGACCCTCACCCTGAAGGGGCGAGGGGTCGAGCAGGGCGTGGTGCGCCAGAGTTTCAGCCACGGCCGCAGCAAGGCGGTCGTCGTTGAGAAGGTCAAGAGTCGCGTACCTACTCGAGCAAAAGTCGAGACGGCAACACCGGCGCTGACACCGCCGCCAAAGCGCGCTGTCGCCACCCCCCCGGCGGTTCCGGTGACCCCGGCTGCTGCCTCTCCCCCTACGGCAATTCCGGCAGCCGCGCCAAAACCATCAGGGGTTGTGCTTCGCACGCTTACGGAAGAAGAGGTCACCGCTCGCGCCCGCGCCCTGGGCGATGCCCGATTGCGCGAGGCAGAAGAGCGCAAAATTGCCGAAGAAGAGGCTTTGCTCCGGAAAACTCGGGAAGTTGCCGAGCGTACCGAACGGGATGCGGCCGAAGCTCGCAAGGTTGAGGAGGAGCGCCGCCGCAAGCACGAGCTGGAGACGAAGGTCAAAGCCGAGCAGGAGGCGAAGAAGCGTTTTGGCGACGACGCAACGCAGGCCAAGCCTTTGGGTGCCCGTCCCGCGCTCGAGCCGGATGAAGAGGAGGCTCCGCGCGCACGCCGCGGCGCAGGCGCAGGGCGAGCCGCGCCTGCACCGAAACCTGCGCGCGGGAGCGTTCAGAAGAACCGCGGACGACTAACCTTGGTCACCGCGCTGAACGCCGATGAAGAACGTGAACGATCAGTCGCGGCGTTCCGCCGACGCGTGCAGCGGCTGAAGGGACAAGCGGCAGACGAGCCGAAAGAAAAACTTATCCGGGAAGTGACGATCCCCGAGACCATCACGATCCAGGAGCTCGCCAATCGCATGGCCGAACGGGCTGTGGATGTAATCAAGCTCCTGATGAAGCAAGGTCACATGGCGCAGATCAATGACGTGATCGACGCCGACACTGCCCAATTGCTCGCTGAAGAGCTGGGGCACACGGTCAAGCGGGTGGCGGAGTCCGATGTCGAGGAGGGGCTTTTCGACGTCAGTGATGATCCCTCAGCGCTGCTGCCGCGCGCTGCGGTGGTTACGGTCATGGGCCATGTCGATCACGGCAAAACGTCTCTCCTCGATGCGATCCGCTCGACCGAGGTGGCAGCCGGCGAGGCCGGCGGGATAACGCAACATATTGGCGCTTACCAGGTCACCGCTCCGTCCGGGAGTAAGATTACGTTCATCGATACGCCCGGCCACGCGGCGTTCACCGCAATGCGCGCGCGCGGCGCCAAAGTGACGGACGTCGTGGTGCTCGTAGTGGCGGCCGACGACGGGGTGATGCCGCAGACGGTCGAGGCCATCAATCACGCCAAGGCTGCAAGGGTGCCGATGATTGTTGCCATCAACAAGATCGATCGACCCGACGCCAAGCCGGAGCGGGTACGCAACGAGCTGCTCGCACATGAAATCCAGGTAGAATCCCTGGGCGGCGATGTGCTCGACGTCGAAGTGTCCGCAACCAAGAAGCTCAATGTCGACAGGCTGCTGGAAACCATTGGGCTCCAGGCGGAAATTCTCGATCTTCAGGCCAACCCGAACCGCCCGGCGGAAGGCACCGTGATCGAGGCGAAGCTCGATCGGGGGCGTGGTCCGGTCGCCAGCGTGCTGGTGCAACGCGGCACGCTCCGCGTGGGCGACATCGTCGTTGCCGGAGCGGAATGGGGCCGCGTGCGCGCTCTGATGTC
>DASXIG010000465.1:0-4325 GCA_036498105.1 Xanthobacteraceae bacterium
GGTTCAGCGCAGGGGAATCTGTCAACACAGGGGGTACCCAATGAAGAAGCTTCTGATCGCCTTGGTTGCGACTCTCGTCGCGGTGAGCGTGTCCGGCTGCGTCGGCGTCGGCAAAGGCAAGGCACCACCGCCCGTCGTTACGAAGGGCTAATCTAAGGTTCACCGGTGGGGTCGGCGCAAGCCGGCCCCATTCGGTAGGTTGACGCGGGGCGACGGTGCCGGAATCGGCAAGACTGAATCGTTCCTTCGTTGAGTTCTAGGAGGATGGGGACCATGAACACTCCGAAAAGGGCCAACGGCCTCGGGTTATGGGTTGGGGCATGCGCGCTCGCGCTCTCGACCGGGCTTTCTACGGCGCGTGCACAGGACACATTCACACAAGAGGCCAGCGCGGCAACCACCAGCGCGGTAACCACCAGCGCGGCAACCACCGACGCCCGCGCCAGTGCGACGGCGACCGAGACCGCTGCGGCTGATTCCGCCATTGCGGCGCCGGAGCATGCCACTCCGCTCAAGCCTGTGGAAGTTCGGCCGGCCGCGAAGGCTGCGCCGGACGCACCTGTGGGCCGGCCTTATTTTGTCGAATTCCGGGCGCGCGCCGCCTACAACTATGGCCACGCCTTCGTGGTGCACGGGCACGTCGGCGAGCCCATTACCAAGAAAAGCGTCGTTGGCCTTCATCCCGCGGGCGACTCTCCGGTCCCCTGGATGATCGGGCACATCGTGCCGGTTCCTTCCGAGACGGGCTGGAGCGACGGCGACGTCGGTTACAACGACAGGTACATCACGTCCAAATACCGCGTCTACCTGACGGAGGCCGAGTATCGGGTCGTCCTGGCAAAGTTGCGCGAGATGCAGAGGGGCACGGTGCTGTGGTCGGCTCCGGTCTATAACTGCGTCGCGTTTGTCGGGGACATCGCGGCTTTCATGGGCATGCAGCATCCCTTCCACTGGGTGATGCCCAAGGAATACATCGACGGCATCCGGCAAATGAACGGTGGGCGGAAAGAGTTGCCGGCCTCCTGGCTGCAGGCGATGAACCCGCAGCTCGCAAGGCAGTCTGCGGCCCAGCTCGCGACAGCGCGCCACCAGGCGGAAACGGCTCCGCAGGAGGCTGATGCAGCACCGCAGGCGGAGCAGCCCACCGCGAGCGTGCGCTCACAGCCACAGCAGCAGGCCGCACCCGCGCCGGCCAAGGCGCGTAACAGGCATGCCCAGACCAGTATGCGCCCGCAAACGGAAACCGCGTCGCCGGCTTATGCCGTCGCACGCTAAGCCAAGATATCGCTCAACGGCCGCTCGAAGGCCCGAATGCAGTCCCCGGCTGAGCCGGGGACTGGCGTTTTAGAGCATGTCCTTCAACTCGCGGACGATTGTCTCGGTGAGGATGCGTTCGAGCGCCTGCAAGGCACGCGCGATAACTGCACCGTCCATGACGCGGTGATCGTAATTGAAGCGCACATCCGTGGTGCCGTCCGGAGCGATGACGCCATAGTTCAGGACCACCGTGCAGGGTGCGAGCGGCCGCAACGACTCGGCACCGAGCGCGGAGTAGACCGACAACGCAAAAGTACCGAAGAAATTCGCGCGCTGACGCCCGATATTGAGGCCCACCCACATCAGCAACCGGCGCAGCGGCAGCGGCAAGCGCGCGAAGGTCAGAACCCGGCGAAATTCCTTGATCTCCCGCGAGGGCGCCTCGTTGAAGCGCCGGAGGATTTCGACCAGCTCGGCGAGCGAGCGGCTCGCGGGGTCCTTGATTCGGCCGGCAAAAACCTCCGGTCCGTCTGCGGCCTTTCGTTCCACCGCGACCATCCCCACGCTCGCCGGATATTCGTAGAGATGCGGCCACGGCAAACTTATATAGACGCGCCGCAGCTCCGGGAATTCCTGTGCCAGGAGCGCGTAGGCTTTGAAGAACAGCACCGTCCAGGGAGGACGGTGCGGGCAGGCCTTGCGAGCTTCGAGGAGGGGGCGAAGCCGCATCCGGCGCTGGACCGGCAGGATCGGCGCCTTGCTCGCGAAATAGAGAAAGTCGTTCTGTACCTTCCGTGACGCCGGCAGTCGAATGGCACGTCCGCGCATTGTATGGCGGCGGCATTCAGTAGATGTGCGGAACGAGCCGCTTGGTGCGCAGCATGTAGTCCTGGTAGGCTTGGCCGAACGTCTTGAGCATGAGGGTTTCCTCGCGGGTGACGCGCCCGAAATACAGAATGCCAAAACCGCAGAGCCCCGCGAGCGCGGTCACCCAGTTCGGCAGCAGCAATGCCTGCGCCAGCGACCACAGCAGGGCCGAAGCGTACATGGGATGGCGGATTAGGCCATAGACGCCTGTCGTGACTAGGGCATGCTGTTCGCGGATCACGAGCTTGATGGAGAAATTCCGTCCCAAATCCGCGTGACTGCGCCAGAACAGCCACAGCGACGCGACACTGGCGACGATACCGGCGGCCAGCAGGACCGGCTGCGGAGGATAATTCGCGAACGACAGCCAGGATGTGCTCACATAGATGATTGGAACGGCAAGATAGCCCATGAAGCTGAGAATCAGCAGAGTGCTTTCGTAGATGCGATCCTGCTCCTCGATCTGGCGGTTGCGCTTGGCGCGCCGTGCGTAGCGGAAGCGGATGACGCCCCACCACAGCGCGAACGCAACCCACAGGAGCTTGGCCAGCGTCGTCATGCCGTCATCTTAGCGCAAACAAGTGCCCAATTCCTGCCCCACTATCGCACGGCCGCGCAGCTCTACCCAGCGCGACCTCCGACATCCGGGAACTCCGCGTGGTCGATGCTCTGTCCTACAAGCTGACGCAGACCGAAGGCGGCGTGAGCGCGGCGCAAAGGCTCCGGCAGGCCGTGGTTTCGGCACGGGGCTGGCGCCGCACGCTCATCGCGTGTGCCGCCGGAGCAGGCTCGGCTCTGGCTGATGCGCCGCCCCATGTCTGGCCCGTCCTGTTCGTCACGTTTCCGGTTCTCGTTTGGCTGATCGATGGCGCGAAGGGACAACGCGCACGCGGAGCCTGGGAATGCGCCCTCGCCGGCTGGTGGTTCGGGTTTGGATATTTCGTGCCCGGCCTTTATTGGATCGGTCACGCCTTCCTGGTGGATGCTGAGACTTTCGGATGGTTGCTGCCCTTCGCGGTGCTCGGCTTCCCAGCTTATCTTGCGATCTTCACTGGGCTCGGCTTTGCCGGCGCCCGACTGCTGTGGACACCTGGCGCGCTGCGCATTCTAGCCCTTGCAGTCGCGCTCACCGCTTCCGAATGGCTCCGCGCGCACCTGCTCACCGGTTTTCCCTGGAATGCGTTGGGCTATGCGCTCACCAGCCCGTTGCCGCTCGCGCAAGCCGCCTCGCTGTTCGGGATTTGGGGACTGACCTTCATAACCGTGGCGGTATGTGCGAGCCCGGCGACGCTTGCGGATGGCCCCTCTGAGATATCGCGGGGCTGGCTGGCGCCGCTCCTTGCGCTCGTCGTTCTCGCGGCGTTGGCCCTGTTCGGATCATGGCGTTTGTCGGCTACGCCGACGGCCTTCGTCGAAGGCGTCAACCTACGGCTCATGCAGCCGAACCTGCAACAGGACAGCAAATTCAATTATTCCGCCAAAGACCAGGTGATGAGCCATTATCTCCACCTCTCCGCCCGACAAACCGAGCAGCGGCCCGATGGGCTTGCGCACGTAACGCATTTAATTTGGCCGGAATCCGCATTCCCCTTCTATCTGAGCAGCGAGCCCGAGGCGCTCGCCCAGCTCGGGGCCATGCTGCCGGAGGGAGCGGTATTGATCACGGGTGCGGACCGCACCGGAAGCCCGCCTGCGAATGCCGCAAAGAGCGATACGCGCACTTCGATCTACGTGATCGATCATCACGCCTCGGTGCTTGCGCTCTATGACAAGGTCCACCTCGTTCCTTTCGGCGAATTCCTTCCTTTTCAGGCTTTGCTCGAACGGATCGGCGTGGTGCAGCTCACCAAGGTGGCGGGAGGGCTCATTGCGGGCGCAAGCCGCCATCCCATTCCGATCTCGCGCGCGCCGCCCGCGCTTCCGCTTCTCTGTTACGAAGTGATCTTCCCGGACGAAATGGCGGCGCCGGGCGAACGCGGGGGCTGGCTGCTCAATCTGACCAATGACGGCTGGTTCGGGATCAGCAGCGGTCCTTACCAGCACTTTCAGCAGGCGCGCCTGCGCGCCATCGAACAGGGGCTGCCGCTGGTGCGCGCAGCAAATACGGGCATCTCCGCCGTCGTCGATCCATTGGGCCGCGTCATCAGCTCACTGCCGCTTGGCGCCGAAGGCCTGCTTGACGCGCCTCTGCCGCAATCCAT
>DASXIG010000466.1:0-5871 GCA_036498105.1 Xanthobacteraceae bacterium
CCGCGCTCACGTATCCGTCGCGCAGATCGCGACCCACAGCGGTGCGGTCGCGCTCCGCCGCGGCGCCGAACCCGCCGGAGCCGGGCGTGCGCATGGTGATCACCGAGCCTGGCGGCACGTCGAACGCACCTTTACTCGGCAGCCGCCGGCTGACGCCGTCCGGCTTGGCGAGCAGCACCTCGGCCGCCGCTCCTGCTTTGCCGCCGAGCAGACCAAACGGCGCAGATGTCATCCGCTCCATGCAGAGCACTCCCGTCGCATGCGCGCTATAGAGCATGCGCCAGACCCGAATGGCTCCGCAGCCGCCGCGGTAGCGGCCGGCACCGCCCGAGTCCGGATTGATCTCGTAGCGTTCGATACGGACGGGAAACGCCGTTTCCAGCACCTCCACCGGGGTATTCATGGTGTTCGAGATGCCGCTCGCAATGCAGTTGATCCCGTCCTTGTTCGGCCGCGCGCCGAAACCGCCCTTGACTGTCTCATACGAGATATAAGCCCGCCTCGTGCGGGGATCGACGCCGCCCAGAGTCAGGATGGCTGACGTGCCCTGACTGCACGCCATCACCTGCTGCGGGAGGAAGCTGGCGAGCGCCCCCATCACCATGTCGGCCACGCGATGAGAGATCTCGTGATTGGCGTAAACGACCGGCGCCGGAAACTCGGCGTTCACTACAGAGCCCTTGCGTGCCTTTATCTCGATGGGGCGCCAGCAGCCCGAATTGGGAGGAATGAGATTGTTCGGATCGACTGCCGTCTTGATCCCGCAGAAGAGACCTGACGCCGTGACCGAGAGCGGCGCGTTCATCGGCCCCTTGACCTGCGGATCCGTTCCGTCGAAGTCCACGACCAGCCGATCTCGCGTTTTCCGGATGGAAAACCGGATGCGAAAGCGGGCGTCGTGGCCGGCGTCGTCATCCGCAACGCCGTCGCCGTCGCAGAAATCTTCGAACGCCCCCTCGCCGTCGGGCAGATCCATCAGGCTCGCTCGCATGAGCCGCTCGGAGTAATCCATCACCTGCGCCATGTATCCGATGAGCGCCTCGCTCCCGTAGCGCCGCGCGAGCGCAGCGAGGCGTTCGGTCGCGCGCAGGGTTGCCGCGAGCTGCGCGCCGAGGTCGCCCTTGCGCTCATCGGGCGTGCGAACGTTGGCGAGGATGAGCTTCTCGAGGTCGGCATTGAGCACACCGCGGCGAAACAGCCGCAGCGGCGGTATGCGCAGCCCCTCGCCGAAGATTTCGGTGACCGCGCCGTAGCTGCCGGGCGTGGCCGAGCCGACATCGGGCCAGTGGGCGCGCAGGCAGGCATAACCGAGAAGACGCCCATCGTGGAACGCGGGTCTGACCACATTCACGTCGGGCAGGTGGCTGCCGCCGAAATATGGGTCGTTGTGCACGAAGACGTCGTGCTCGTGCACGTCATCCGCAAACGCGGTGACGACGGCTCGCACCGCGTCAGGCATGGAGCCGAGATGGATCGGCAGGTCCGGCCCCTGCGCCACCATCTCGCCGCGCTCGTCGAAGATCCCGCAGGAATAATCGCCGGCGGATTTCAGCAGCGGTGAATAGGCAGTCTTGGCGAGGACCACCCGCATCTCCTCGGCTGTCTTATAAAGACTGTTCTTGACGATCTCGAACGTTGCGGGATCGGCGTGGCCGAATCTTTTTTCATCAAAGAGTTTTTCCTGCATTATTGTGCTGCCCGATCCGTGCCGCGCGTCATCACGAGGACTCCGTCATCGTTCATGTTACCCCGCCATCCCGGCGGGACAAGAATGGTTGATTCAAGCGACTCGATGACTCCCGGCCCTGCCACCGCAGAGCCGGCGGACATCCGGGCGCGATCATAGACCGTCGCCTCGACAGGCCCGGTCTGCCGAAACCACAGCGCTCGTTTGCTCTTGACCGCATTCGCGCCCATAGGCGCGGTCTTGTCGCCGATCGCGAGCGGGGGGATCGCACCGATCGCCGCAACGCGCACGCTGACGATCTGCACGGGCTCGCTGCGGTTGTTGTGGCCGTAAGTCTGCAGGTGCCGCTCGTGAAAGGCCTCCGCGATTTGTGCGAGCGCCGCCGCGTTGACAGGACGCTGCGATACCGGGATCGCGAGCTCGTAGGACTGCCGGGCATAGCGCGCATCAACGGAGCGATCGAGCCGCCGGCGCTCCGCCGGGATGCCGGCGCGATCGAGCATGGCCGCGCCTGCCTGTTCGAGCGTCAGGAATGCCCTTTCCGCCGACTCGGCAATTCCTGCAGCATCCATGGAGCCTGGCGTGCCCTGCAAGGTGCGCACGTAATCGCGCTTCAACTCGCTGCCCACAAGACCAAGCGCGGAAAAGGCGCCGGGGATGGGCGGACAAATGATCTCGGCAATGCCGAGCTCGTCGGCGAGCGCAGCGGCATGCAGCGGTCCGGCGCCGCCAAAAGCGGCGAGGGCAAAATCGCGCGGATCGTGCCCGCGCTGCACGGATACGATCTTCAGGACCTCTGCCATGGCGTGATTGACGATGTCGATCACGGCAGCAGCGGCAGTGCGCACATCCACGCCGAGCGGATCGGCAAGGCGCTTGCGCACCGCAGCAGTAGCCGCTGCATGATCGATGGGAAGCTCGCCCCCCAGCAAAGACTGCTTGTCGAGATAGCCGAGCAGGAGATTACAGTCCGTGACCGTCGGCTCGCTCCCGCCGCGGCCGTAACAGACCGGGCCCGGATCGGCACCGGCGCTGTGCGGGCCCACCCGCAACGCGCCAGCCCGGTCCACCCATGCGATCGAGCCGCCGCCCGCAGACACCTCGGCAAGATCGATCACCGGCACCCGGATGGGATGGCCGGTTCCGGTCATCCAGCGCGACATGCTTGGTCCGCCGCCGATCTCGTAATCCGGTGTCGTCTCGTACTGCCCCCCGCGAATGAGGCTCGCCTTCGCGGTGGTCCCGCCCATGTCGAAGGACAGAAGATCGAGCTTTCCGCTCTGGCGCGCCAAAAGAGCAGCGGCGACCACTCCTGCCGCGGGTCCGGATTCCACCGCGATTGCCGGCATGGCAATCGCCTCGTCCGCTTCCAGGATGCCGCCGTTCGATCCCATGAGATGCAACGCCGGCAGCCCCGCGCTTCGCGTGGCCTGTTCGAGGCGTTTGAGATAGGAAGCCAGAATCGGCCCGACATAGGCACAAACCGCCGTGGTGCTGCTGCGCTCGAACTCCTTGATCTCGGGCAGCACATCGCAGGAGAGATAGACGGCCATGTGCGGCAGCGCCGCGCGCAGCCGGGCGCCGAGCCTTTGCTCGTGCTCAGGGTTGAGGAAGCTGAACAGAAGCGATACGGCGACCGCTTCGACGCGCGCGGCTTTGATCTCGGCGATCAGGCGATCGATCTCGTCTTCCGCGAGCGGCACCACGATTGTGCCATCCGCGCCGACACGCTCGGTGATCTCGAAACGTCGCCGGCGCGGGATCAGCGTTGCCGGCGCGTCCTGAAAAAGATCGTACAGGCTCGCGCGCGCGGAGCGGCGCAGCTCCAGCACGTCGCGAAATCCGCGCGTGGCGATGAGCGCTGCGCGCGCGCCGCGTTCTTGCAGGATGGCGTTTGTCACCACCGTGGTCGCGTGCGAGAGGTGATCCACCTGGGCGGGCGCGATCCCGTAGCGGCGCATCGCCGTCTCGAGCGCCGCGATCACACCTCGGGTGAGATCCCCGGGCGTGGTCGGCACCTTCGCAACGCCGATCTGTCCGCTGGCATCATCGACAAGCGCCACATCGGTGAAGGTCCCGCCGATGTCGATGCCGATGCGCCAAGCCATGCCGGATGCACTGTATATCAGCGGCGGGCAGAGAGGTAGGCGCTCACATGACGCGGCTGGTGTGTCCCGGATGCGGTGCAGCGCGAGCGCATACACAGCCGGTGCAACACGCACCTGCTGAAGTATGCGCGAGTGGTGCGCCGCTGATCCGGGACTGTCCGAAGCTCCGACTAGTTGCGGTCCCGGTTCTACAGCGCATCATGAGCAGCGCAGTCAGGGCATAGCGCTCTGGAAAGCGCACACGCTCTGCTCATGCTGCACTGCGCCCGGCACACGGGGCACACCGATTTCGATTTTTGCAACTTGCAATCTGTAGACATTGAAACGCAATTCAGACATAAAGAGATATCCTTTAGAACTGTGTCCAAGCCCGGACGGAAAACCGCGCCGGGCTTTTGCATTGGCCCGCCCCGACAATCTCAGGCACCGGCGTTGGAGGGCCGATGCAATCCATCGCATTGGCTGGCAGTGGTGATCGCGATGCTCGGCCGTGGAGTGCACCCCGAAAATGAGACACGAAAACAAGGAAAACAGTCTCTAGGAAGGCAGGATGTCCACACCCACGTGTTTTCAACCGGGAAGTCAAGCTCTCGGCGGTAAGGCGATTGATGGCCGGGGAGAGCCCCCCGAAGATCGCCGAGGAGTTGCAAATCGGTTCGAGTCATCTCTCGAAGTGGTGGGCGAATTATCGTCGCTATGGGGCGCAAGGGCTTCGCCCTGCACATCGGCCTCGTAAGACGGACGTCGCAAAGTTAGAGCCGATGGCGGTGGCCGCCGACCTGACTGTGTCCCAGCAGCGAATACGTGAGCTTGAACGGAAGGTCGGCCAGCAACAGCTTGAGCTCGATTTTTTTCAAAAAGCCTTGCGGCAAGTCGGGAAAGCACGCCGGCCGAGCGACGGGTCTGGCTTGCGGACATCTACACCGCGATCGCGGCAATGATGTCACCGCGTCCGCAAGGCGAGCTCACGGTCGAGCGATTGTGCATGCTGGCGGGCGTGAGCCGTGCTGGTTATTACCGGCACTGGGCTGCATCCTCCCCATGCGAAGAAGAAGCCGCCGTACGCGATCTTGTACAACATGCAGCGCTGGCGAACCGGCGTTATGGCTATCGGCGGATCGCGGCGCAGCTGCGTCGGGAAGGCTTTGTGGTCAACCATAAGCGGGTGCTGCGGCTGATGCGTGAGGATAATCTGCTTGCGTTGCGCAGTAAGCCGTTTGTGCCAACGACAACGAATTCGCGTCACGAATGGCGCGTTGTCGCGAACCTGGCGCGGGGGCTGGTCCCGACCGCTCTTGATCAGCTCTGGGTGGCGGACATCACCTATGTGCGGCTGCGGGAGCAATTCGCATTCCTGGCGATTGTGCTTGATGCATTCAGCCGCAGAGTGATTGGTTGGGCTTTGGAAGAACACTTGCGAGCAAGCCTGGCTATCTCGGCGCTCGAGATGGCGATTAGGGCGCGCAATCCTGTGCCTGGAAGCCTGATCCATCATTCCGACCGAGGGGTGCAGTACGCATGCGATGAGTACATGGAACTGCTGTCAGCTCACGATATCCAGCCGAGCATGAGTCGGATCGGCAATCCCTACGACAATGCCAAGGCTGAGAGCTTCATGAAGACACTGAAACAAGAGGAGGTAGACGGCCGCGATTATCGTGATCTCAACGACGCACGCAACGCGATCGGCGTCTTCATCGAAGACGTTTACAATCGACAACGACTGCACTCGGCCCTGGGCTATCGCCCGCCAGCCGAGTTTGAAACAATGCTGCCGCAGCTTGGGTGTTATCCACGGAATTATCAACAGGTCGCGTCAGCAACAGCAAATTCAGCATGTTCCTAGTTATCGTGTCTCAGCCAAGGGGTGCACTCCAGCCGCGATTTCCTGTTCCGTCCCTGTTCGGCCCTGTTATGGTGGTCCTGTTCGGCACTGTTATTTGGCCGTGTTTTCCAGGTTTGGCGGGCTATTTCGTAGGCTTCTGCAGTTCGCCCCTGTAATTTACAGGGAGGCGTTTACGTGGGGTGCACCCTGGAGTGAGACACCATCCTCCCCCTTCGGGGGCAGGGTAATCG
>DASXIG010000467.1:0-2635 GCA_036498105.1 Xanthobacteraceae bacterium
GCACATTATGACGCCGGAGGAGGCGTTGGTCGACAAGGCGCAACTGCTGACGCTCACCGCGCCCGAGATGACGGTGCTCGTCGGCGGGCTGCGGGGCCTGGGCGCAAATGCCGGGCAGTCCAAGCACGGCGTATTCACCAAGCGGCCCGAGACGCTGACGAACGACTTCTTCGTCAACCTGCTCGACATGCGCGCGTACTGGCAGCCGTCCGGCTCCGACGGCGTGTACGAGAGTCGCGACCGCAAGACGAAGGAGCTCAAGTGGACCGGCACGCGCGTCGACCTGATCTTCGGCTCGCACGCGCAGCTGCGCGCCCTTGCCGAAGTCTATGCGTGCGCGGACTCGAAGGAGAAGTTTACGAAGGACTTCGTGGCGGCATGGGACAAGGTGATGAACCTTGATCGCTCCGATCTGGCCTGATTTCTGATTGGCAGTTCCGAACGAACCCATTCTCATTGTCGGCGGGGGACTGGGCGGTCTCACCACCGCACTCGCGCTGGCCCAGCGTGGCATGCGCGCACGCGTGCTCGAAGGCGCGCCGGAATTCGGCGCCATCGGCTACGGCATTCAGTTCGGGCCCAACATCTTTCACGTCCTCGATCGCATCGGTCTGAGCGAGCGCGTCCTCCAGGACGCGGACTGTCCGCCCGCTGTGATGATGGTCGACGCTTGCACGGGTAGCGAGGTTACCCGGGTGCCGACCGGCGAGTCTTTCCGCCGCCGGTTCAAATACCCCTACATCATCATTCATCGCATCGACCTGCATATGGCGCTCCTGGAGGCGGCGAAAGCGAGCGATGG
Organism: Xanthobacteraceae bacterium; assembly: GCA_036498105.1. GTDB lineage: Bacteria > Pseudomonadota > Alphaproteobacteria > Rhizobiales > Xanthobacteraceae > VAZQ01. Next base: position 803 of record DASXIG010000467.1, read on the forward strand.
CATCGAGCTGGTGCCGCAGGCGATGGTTACGGGCTACCGTGATCACGGCGATCGCGTGACGGTGGCAACCGAGGACGGGCGCGAGTTTTCGGGCGCCGCGCTGGTTGCGGCCGATGGCGTGCGCTCCTGCATCCGCACCCAGCTCATCGGCGATGGCGAGCCGCGAAGCGTGGGCTTCCTCGCGCATCGCACGATCGTCCCCATGGCAGGGGTGGACGCCGATGTGCATCGCGACCGCGTGGTGCTGTGGGGAGGACCGGGATTCCATATCGTGCACTACCCGCTGCGTCACGGCACGCTGTTCAACATCGTGGCGGTGTTTCGGACATCGGCCTATGCCGAACGCGGCGACATTGACGGCCGGCGCGCGGAGCTTGCACGCATCTACGCCTCCGCTCATCCCGCCATGCACGCTCTGCTCGCCATGATGGATCTGGGGCGGCGATTTGGCGTCGCCGACCGCGAGCCCATTCGTCAATGGCACCGCAACCGGGTGGTCCTCCTGGGCGATGCAGCCCATCCTACGCTGCAGTCGCTCGCGCAGGGGGCATGCATGGCGATCGAGGACGGACTATGCCTCGCAGAGCTCATTGCGGCGGCGAACGGCGATTTCGAGCTGGCATTCCGGAGCTTCGCAGCGGGGCGCTATCTGCGCACCGCGCGCGTCACGCTCGAGTCGCGCCATCTCTGGGAGGTCTACCATTCCGAAGGCATCGCGCGCGAAGTCTTCTGGCAGGCTCTGGGCGAGCGATCGGAGGCCGACGTCTTCCAGTGCCTGGCGTGGCTGTACGACGGTTTTCCATTCGAGGGCGCAAGGTAGCCAGCATGAGCAAGCACGTGGCCGTTCTGATGGGAGGCTGGTCGGCGGAGCGGGAAGTATCGCTGCGCTCGGGCAGCTCCTGCGCCGCGGCCTTGGAGCGGCTCGGCTATCGCGTGAGCCGGATTGATGTGGGACGCGACATTGCGACGGTGCTCGCAAACCTGAAGCCCGACATTGCGCTCAACGTCCTGCATGGCCGGCCGGGCGAGGACGGCATGCTGCAAGGCATACTCGAGATCCTCGCCATTCCGTACACCCATTCCGGCGTGATGGCCTCTGCCGTGGCCATGCAGAAAGACATCGCCAAGATCCTTTTCCGCGCCGCCGGCGTGCCGGCGCCGCAAGGCATTGTTGCATCGCGCTTTGCCGCCGCGAAATCCCATCTGCTGCCGCAGCCCTATGTGATCAAGCCCGTCTCCGAGGGATCGAGCGTAGGGGTCTTCATCGTCACCCCCGAGCACAGCCATCCGCCCCAGGAGCTCACGCGGCACGACTGGGAGTACGGCGAGCAGGTGATGATCGAGACCTACGTTCCCGGCAAAGAGCTCACCTGCGCCGTGATGGGCAGCGACGTGCTTGGTGTCATCGAGATTGTAGCGGCGACGAAGTTCTACGATTACGAGGCCAAATATGTGCCCGGCGGATCAAAACATATTTTGCCGGCCGAAGTTTCATCGTTTGTTTACCAAGAAGTCCGCAGACTGGCATTGGCGGCGCATGTCGCGCTGGGGTGCCGGGGTGTGAGCCGTGCGGACTTCCGCTACGACGATCGCCTCGAAGGGGTAGGGGGACTTTTCTGCCTCGAGGTCAACACGCAACCCGGTATGACCGAAACGTCGCTGGTGCCCGAGCTCGCGGCACACGCGGGGATTACGTTTGATGAGCTGGTGCGATGGATGATCGAGGACGCCTCGCTCAATCGCTGAGGCGGATCGCGCGCTGGGTGATCCAGCCGCGCGCAGAGCGTCATGCACAGTCTCTCTGCCCGGGCATGCCGCGTGCGGCGGGTGCCG
>DASXIG010000468.1:0-9104 GCA_036498105.1 Xanthobacteraceae bacterium
CCGCATGACCTTGACCTTTCCGATCATCAACCGGTCCCGGCTCGTCCTGTGGCTGGTGACAGGCGGAGAGAAGGCCGAAGCGCTCGCGCATCTGCGCGATGGCGATCGGTCCATTCCGGGCTCGCGGGTGCATCAGAACCGAGCGCTGGTGCTTGCCGACCGGGCTGCGGCCGCCGAGCTCGGCAGCGACGAAAAATTGGAGGTGTAAAATGAGTGCTGTTGCCAGCTCCGCGGTGGATTCGCCCGGACTAATAACCACTGCGCAACTGGACCAACTGTCGATCAATTGCATCCGCACGCTGTCGATCGATGCGGTCCAGCAGGCGAATTCCGGGCATCCCGGCACGCCGATGGCGCTGGCGCCGCTTGTCTACACGCTCTGGAACCGGGTCATGCGCTTCGATCCGCAGGATCCGATCTGGCCCAACCGCGACCGGTTCGTGCTCTCCAACGGGCATGCCTGCATGCTGCTGTGGTCCGTCCTTCACCTCACCGGCACGCGCGCGGTGAATGCTGAATACGAGCGGCTTGGGCAGCCTGCGGTTTCGCTCGACGATATCCGTCATTTCCGCCAACTCGGCAGCAAGGCGCCGGGTCATCCCGAGTACCACCTGGTATCCGGCGTCGAGGCCACAACCGGACCGCTCGGGCAGGGGGTTGCCACCAGCGTGGGCATGGCGATCGCCGAGGCATGGCTCGCGAACCGTTATAATCGCCCCGGCTTCGAGATCTTCGGTTACAACATCTATGCGGTCTGCGGCGACGGCTGCATGATGGAGGGCGTTGCATCGGAAGCGGCGTCGCTGGCGGGTCATCTCGCCTTGGACAATCTCTGCTGGATCTACGACAACAATCACATCACCATCGAAGGCAAGACGAGCATAACCTTTACCGAGGACATCGCGGCCAGGTTTCTCGGTTATGGCTGGAACGTCCTGCGCGTGGGCGATGCCAACGACATCGATCGCATCGAGCACGCGCTCGACGTCTTTCACAACACCAAGGGACGGCCGACCTTCATCATTCTGGACAGCCATATCGGCTATGGCTCCCCGCACAAGCAGGACACCGCGGCGGCGCACGGCGAGCCCTTGGGCGAGGAAGAGGTTCGCCTGGTCAAGCGCGCCTATGGATGGCCCGAGGACGCGAAGTTTCTCGTTCCCGAGGCCGTGCGCGAGCATTTCGCTGCCGGGATTGGCGTGCGCGGGGAAAAGGCCCGCCGCCAATGGAACGGGCTCTTTTCAGCCTATCGGGCGAAATATCCGGAGCTCGCGAACGAGATCGATCTGATGCAGCGGCGCGAGCTGCCGCAAGGATGGGACAAGGGGCTGCCGGTTTTCCCCGCCGACCCGAAGGGCATCGCTGGCCGCGATGCCTCGGGCAAGGTCCTCAATGTGCTTGCCCAGAATATACCCTGGTTCCTGGGCGGATCGGCGGATCTCGGCACCTCCAATAAGACGCTGCTCACGTTCGCGGGCGCCGGAGACTTCGAGCCTGACAATCGCGGCGGCAGGAACCTGCATTTCGGTATCCGCGAGCACGCCATGGCGGCCGCGGTCAACGGACTCGCGTTGTCCAAGCTGCGCGCCTTCGGCGCCACGTTCTTCATCTTCAGCGACTATGCGCGGCCGGCCATTCGGCTTTCCGCCTTGATGGAGCTGCCCACCATCTTTGTGTTCACGCACGATGCCATGGGTGACGGCGAGGACGGCCCGAGCCATCAACCGGTCGAGCAGCTTGCGTCCTTCCGCGCCGAGCCTGGGCTCGTGGTGCTGCGGCCGTGCGATGCCAACGAGGTGGTTGAGGCATACCGCTACATCATGCAGCTGCGTCACCAGCCGGCGCTGCTGGCGCTGTCGCGTCAACCGTTGCCGACCTTGGACCGCAGCAAATACGCGCCCGCATCCGGCCTTGCACGGGGTGCCTATGTGCTCGCCGATGCTCCGGGTGGAAAGCTCGAGCTCATCCTCATTGCGACCGGCAGCGAGGTGAGCCTCTGCCTCAAAGCCCATGAGGACCTTCTTGCCGACGGCGTCCGCTCGCGCGTGGTCTCCATGCCCTCCTGGGATATTTTCGAGCATCAGACAGAGGCTTACCAGGACAGCGTGCTGCCGCCGGACGTGAAGGCGCGCGTCGCGGTTGAGCAGGCCTCGACCTTCGGCTGGGAGCGCTACGTCGGAAGGAGGTCTGGCCGCATTATCGGCATGAAGACGTTCGGCGCGTCGGCTCCTCTTAAGGAGCTGTTGCGCAAATTCCGGTTCGAGCCCGAGGCCATCACGGAGATCGCGAAAGACCTGCTCGCCAAGGGAAAGAAGAGCTGAATGTCGTCCGGCATAGGATACCGACGCGTTCAAAAGTACAAGGGATGGCGATGACCAAAACGCCAGCTGTCGTGTTCCTGTTCGATGTTGATAATACGCTCCTGGACAACGATGGTGTGCAGGCTGATCTTAAACAACACCTGGAGCGGACATTTGGAGCCTCCGCTCGGGACAGGTACTGGGAAATCCTCGAACAGCTGCGGAGCGAATTGGGATACGTCGATTACCTTGGTGCCTTGGAGCGCTTTCGGGCCGAGGAGATCCATCGACCGGACGTGCTGCGCATGTCGAACTGGCTTGTCGATTATCCATTCGCCGATCGCTTGTATCCCGGGGCTCTGGAAGCGGTGAAGCACTGTCAGCAGTGGGGGCCCGCGGTGATCCTCTCGGACGGCGATGCCGTCTTTCAGCCGCGCAAGGTGGAGCGTTCCGGCCTCTGGCGGGCGGTCGATGATCGTGTGCTCATCTACATCCACAAAGAGAACGAGCTTGAATACGTGGAACGCATCTATCCCGCCAATCACTACGTACTCATCGACGACAAGCTGCGCATCCTTGCCGCGGTGAAGGAAGTTTGGGGCAGGCGGGTGACCACGGTATTCCCCAAGCAGGGCCATTACGCATCTGATCCAAAAATTCTGGCCGAGAATCCGCCCGCGGACATTGAGCTTGCCAGGATAGGTGATCTGCTCAGCTGCGATTTGGCACTCTTGCTGAAAAAACAAGGCGCATTTCGATGAAAACGAAACCGCGTTCTGTGATTTGCCGGTCTTCCTGAACTAGGCAGATGCGATGGACGACGCTGAAGCAGCGACGAGCCCAACGCCAATGGCAGGCCAGTCCGATGCCGCCGACGTTCGCGTAGTCCTCATCGTCGTAGGCGTGTGGGGGAGCGGGAAGACGACGATCGCAACGGCGCTGGCCCAACGACTCGGCTGGCCGTTAGCGGAAGGAGACGAGCTCCATCCGCCGCCGGACTTTGCCAAGCTGCACTCCGCCCATCCGCTCGATGACCGGTACCAGTGGTCCTGGCTCGAGAAGGTCGCGGTCTGGATCGACGGCTGTCGCCAGCTCGGCACAGGCGGCGTGATCACCTGCTCGGCGCTCAGGCGCAGTCATCGCGACTTCTTAACGCGCGGCCGGCCGCAGGTGCGCGTCGTCTATTTGCACGGCGAGCGGGAAGTGATCGTCTCGCGGCTGGCTGCACGCGAACAACATTCCATGCTCCCAGACCTCCTCGATCGTCACCTCGCAATCCTGGAGGAGCCCGACCCCGACGAGGATCCGATTCTCGTTGACGTGAGCTGGCCGCCGAAGGACATCGTTGCCGAGATTCTGCGCGCGCTCGTTTCGCAGCCGCCCGAGACTCCACAGGTCGTCGTGGCCCGCGATAACGCGGAGCGCCCTCCTATCCCGCCGGTCAAGCCACGCGGGCCGCAGCCGCATCCAGATACTGGCGCCCTATCGAGTCATGGGACATCCATAAGATCCGATCTTCCGTTGGATATCGAGGATTATGCGCTCATCGGCGATTGCACGACGGCCGCTCTCGTCGGTCGCAACGGCTCCATAGACTGGCTGTGCTGGCCGCGCTTCGACAGCAATGCCTTGTTCGCAGCGCTTCTCGGCACGTCCGAGCATGGACGATGGCGAATCTCTCCTGCCGATCCGACCCAACGCATCAGCCGTGCTTACCGCGACGACACCCTGGTTCTGGAGACGATCTTCGATACCACGGACGGCAGCGTCGCCTTGATCGATTTCATGCCGATCGGCCGTCCCGATTCGTCAGTGATCCGCCTGGTCAAGGGGCGGCGCGGCAAGGTGGCGATGCAGTTACACCTGGCGCTGCGGTTCGACTACGGCACCACCGTGCCGTGGGTGGCGCAGCTACCCGATGGATCTGGCTTGAGCGCCATTGCGGGGCCAAACCAGGTGGTGCTGCGTTCTCCGATCCCGTTGCAGGGCAGGAATTTCGCGACGATCGCGGAGTTTGATGTTGCCGAAGGGGAATATGTCCCATTCGTGTTAACGCACGGCCTGTCGCATCTGCCGACCCCGCCTCCGATCGACGGGAAGGCGGCCTTGCAGGAAACGGAATCGTTCTGGCGCGGTTGGTCGGGCCGTTGCTCACACGCCGGACCCTGGCGGGAAGAGGTAAAGCGTTCTTTGTTGACGCTGAAGGCCCTGACCTACGCCGAGACCGGCGGCATCATCGCCGCCCCCACCACGTCACTGCCGGAGCAGCTTGGTGGGGAACGCAACTGGGATTACCGCTACTGCTGGCTGCGAGACGCGACCTTCACGCTGATGGCCCTGGTGTCTGCAGGCTACCGCGACGAGGCGCGGGCGTGGGGGCAATGGCTCCGGCGCACCGTGGCGGGAAGCCCGCACCAGTTGCAGATCATGTATGGCTTGTCCGGCGAGCGGCAACTCATCGAGTGGGAAGTGCCTTGGCTGCCCGGCTACCGGGGCGCCGCGCCGGTGCGCGTTGGCAACGCAGCCTCCGCCCAACTTCAGCTCGACGTGTACGGCGAGCTCATCGACGCCATCTACCAGGGGCGAGCGCTCGGTCTTGCTCCCGTCGGATCGGGCTGGGCACTGCAACAGAAGTTGATCGAGCATCTGCATCAGATCTGGGAGCACCCAGACGAGGGTATCTGGGAAGTGAGAGGTGGTCGCCGCCACTTTACCTTTTCCAAGATCATGGCGTGGGTGGCTTTGGACCGCACGGTGCGCGATGCCGAACGGTTCAATTTTCAGGCGCCGCTGGAAGCCTGGCGGAAGGTCCGCGACCGCATGCACGCAACGATTTGCGGGCTTGGATATGACAGTGAGCGCAACACCTTCACGCAAAGCTTCGGCAGCAGCGAGCTTGATGCGAGTCTGCTGATGATCCCGCTCGTCGGCTTCCTGCCCGCAGACGATCCACGAGTGCGCGGCACCGTCGCGGCGATCGAGCAGGAGCTCATGATCGACGGGCTTGTGCTGCGATATCGAACGCAGGCGGACATCGACGGCTTGTCGCCGGGAGAAGGTGTATTTCTTCCGTGCAGCTTCTGGCTTGCCAACAATTACAAGCTGCAGCATCGTGACGCCGAAGCACGCGCTTTGTTCGAGCGCCTGCTTTCGCTGCGCAATGATGTCGGCCTGCTCGCGGAAGAATACGACCCTCATGCCCGGCGCCAGCTCGGCAATTTCCCGCAGGCGTTCTCCCATCTCGCTCTGATCGGAACGGCCCTGAGCCTGCACGATGTGGGTCCCGCGCAGCAGCGCGGGCAGGGAGCGAAGCCCGCCTCGTGAAATCTGCATGACGAGCGGCGATTCCCGGCCATCCCCGTCTTGGCTGCCCGCACGTCCCAGCTCAAGGCCGCACATGAACGGTGGTAACGGAGATGACATCGTCTGCTCCCGCAGATCTCTCGCCTTCTGCAAGCCTCCGCGGCCTTGATGGAGTCAATTTCTTTCTTGCAGCGGTCTTGGCGGGCTTCGGTCCGTATGTGGCCGTTTATCTGGCCGATCAGAAATGGACGCAGGAGAAGATCGGCTTCGTTCTGAGCGCAAGTGCTCTCGCCGGGTTGCTCAGCCAGGTGCCTGGGGGAGAGCTGCTGGATAGCACCCGCTCAAAGCGCATGATCGTAGCGCTGGGCGTCTTGGTTGTAGCTCTCAGTGCGATGATACTTGAATTTCGGCCGAGCTTTCCGCTGGTTCTGATCGGACTGACGCTTGAGGGAATCACCGGCGGGATACTGGGGCCGGCGATCGCTGCCATCAGCCTTGGCCTGGTCGGTCATGCCGCCCTGCCCGAACGGCTTGGGCGCAATCAACGTTTTGCATCGACGGGAAGTCTTGCGGCCGCGGCACTCATGGGCCTGATTGGATATGCCTTCTCGTACCAGGCGATATTCTTCCTGGTCATTGCGCTCGCTCTGCCTCTGTTTGTTGCTCTCGGTCGCATCCATGCCGCCGACATTCACTTCGGTCGCTCCTGCGGGGCTCCCGATCACCACACGCCCGATCGGCCTGCGAGAGCCGGGCGCGCCAGCCTGCGGACGAGCCCGGGCTTGCTTGTCCTTGGCGCCTGCTTGTTCTTGTTTCAGCTCGCCAACGCGTCAATGTTGCCCCTTGTCGGAGAGGCTCTCATTTATCAGGGAGAGCGCCGTTCCTCGCTCTTCGTATCGGCATTGATCGTCCTGCCGCAAATCGTGGTTGCGGTGATGGCTCCCTGGGTTGGACGGCAGGCGAACAACTGGGGTCGGCGGCCGCTTCTCCTCATCGGATTGGGCGCATTGCCGATCCGTGCGTTTGTGTTCGCTTTCATCACCAATCCGCCGCTGCTCCTTGCGTTTCAGTTGCTGGACGGTATCAGTGGGGCAGTGGTCGGCGTGTTGACGGCACTCGTCATTGCCGATCTAACGAACGGCACCGGTCGCTTTAACCTTGCGCAAGGTCTTGTCGGAACAGCATCCGGGATCGGCGCCTCGTTGAGCACTGCGATCTTCGGTCTCATCGCTGCGAGCTTGGGGCGCGCCGCCGTATTCCTGAGCATTGCATCGGTGGCTCTTGCCGCCGTCTTGATCCTTCTGTGGTTGATGCCGGAGACGAGGCCTTCGACCAGGCCCATCCGCTTTTCCCACGCGAAACAGTCTAACTTAATTTAGCGGTTCCGCCTGTCCAATTTGCTCGACGGTGTGCTCCGCGATCATCCTTTCCTCGTCCGTCGGGATGACATAGACGTGAATGCGGCTTGCCTGCGCACTGATACGAGGGCCGGCAGCGCCATTGGCACGCTGGTCGAGGATGATGCCAAGCCAGGCACAATGTGCACAGATGCGCGCGCGTATTTCGGGCGAATGCTCGCCGATGCCGGCGGTGAACACGAGACCATCGAGACCTCCCAGGGAAGCTGTCAATGCGCCGATCTCGCGTGCGGCCCGGAATATGAACAGGTCCACGGCTTCACGGGCGTGAGAATCGCCGCTGGCCAGCAGTTTACGCATATCGCTCGAAATCCCGGATACGCCGACGAGTCCACTGCAGTGGTATAAAACATCCTCGATCTCCGCAGCGCTCATGGCATGCTCGCGCATGAGGTAGGTCACGGCGCCCGGATCAAGAGTTCCGGGGCGGGTTCCCATCAGCAGGCCATCCAACGTGGTAAAGCCCATAGTCGTATCAACGCTGCGTCCTTCGCGGATCGCACAAAGACTCGCCCCGTTCCCGAGATGTGCGATGATGACGCGACCACGCGCGAGGTCAGGGTCGAGCGTCCGCAGTCGTTGCGCGATGAATTCGAAAGAGAGACCGTGGAATCCGTACCTTCGTACGCCCACCTCGTCGTAGGCGCGCGGCAAACCGAGGCGACGCGCGAGGGGACCCATCGTGTGATGAAACGCCGTATCGAAGCATGCGACCTGGGGCACTCGTGGCATCAGCCTGGCGCAAGCGCGAATTCCCGAAAGATTATGCGGCTGATGCAGTGGCGCAAGCGGCTCCAACCTGGAGAGCTTCTCCATCACTTGATCGTCGATTCGGACTGGCGCGACGAAGCTATTCCCGCCGTGCACGATACGGTGGCCGATCGCCTGGATTGTCTTTTGGCCTTGGGACTGCGAAACCCAGGCGAAAAGCTCCTGCAGAAGGTGCTCGTGTGTGAGGTGGGCGCCCTCCTTGCCGAAGTCCTTGTCAGCGATCCTGTCACCGCCAGAGCTTCGTACGATCAGATGCGGGCCGGTCCCAATCTGCTCGACCGCGCCGCGAAACAACTCGGACAGTCCCACCCTGGTTTCGCAGTGCCAGAAGGAGAACTTGAGACTGGACGACCCTGCGTTGAGCGTCAGGATATCGCCGGCCATATTCACCCGGGGTTGCTCCCGATCACACTTCAGTCGCCGGCAGGGACGCAGTCTTATACGGCCAGCGCCAGTTCTCGATTTCGGGCATGTCCTCGCCGTGCCGTTCCACGTAATCGCGATGCTCGATGAGCTTATCGCGGAAATGCTGCTTTACGTGAGCGGCTTTGGAGCCGAGACCCGGCACCCGCTCAATCACGTCCATCGCCAGATGGAAGCGATCGAGCCGGTTGAGCACCGTCATGTCGAACGGCGTCGTCGTCGTGCCTTCCTCGTTATAGCCGCGCACGTGTATATTGTCGTGATTTTTGCGGCTGTAGGTCAAACGATGAATGAGGTAGGGATAGCCGTGATAGGCAAAAATCACCGGCCGGTCGCGCGTGAACAGGCCGTCGAACTCGGCGTCAGTGATCCCGTGCGGATGCTCGTCCCTGGGCTGCAGCGTCATGAGGTCGACGACGTTCACGACACGGATCTTCAGATCGGGCAGGTGTTTGCGCAGCAGCGAGACTGCCGCGATGGTCTCGAGTGTTGGGACGTCTCCAGCGCAGGCCATGACAACGTCGGGTTCGCTCCCATCACGATCGTTTGACGCCAAATCCCAGATGCCGATTCCGGCGTCGCAGTGCTTCACCGCCTGCTCCATGGTCAACCATTGCGGGGCGGGCTGCTTTCCCGCAACGATCACATTGACGCGGTCGTAGGTGCGCAGGCAGTGATCGGCGATCCAGAGCAGACAATTCGCATCGGGCGCCAGATATATGCGCACGATGTCCGCCTTCTTGTTGGCAACCAGGTCCACGAAGCCGGGATCCTGGTGCGTGAATCCGTTGTGGTCCTGCCGCCAGACGTGCGAAGTGAGGAGATAATTCAGGGAAGCAATTGAGCGGCGCCACGGCAGCTTGCGTGATACCTTGAGCCACTTGGCATG
>DASXIG010000469.1:0-4359 GCA_036498105.1 Xanthobacteraceae bacterium
AGCTCGCGCGGGATCGAGGCGAAATAGCCGATCATGATCCAGGTGCAGAACGGCACCGTCAGCGTGGGATAGAGCAGCAGGAGCACCCACCAGCGATTGATCAGCTCGATACCGGTATACTCGTTGATCGCGGCGAACATCTTGAACAGCGGAATGAAGAGCAGCGTCTCCGGGATGAGGTACGTGAGAAAAACTCCGGTCGCGAGCGCGACCGAGCCCCAGAACCGCATGCGCGAGAGCGCGAACGCCGCCGGCACGCTGATCAGCATGGTGACGGCGACCACGATTACCGAGACCACCGCCGAGTTGCGGAAATAGGTCAGATACTGCGGCGACGTGAGCAGCTCGATGTAGTTGCCCAGCGTCGGGTGGTTGACCCACCAGGGATTGGTGGCAGCCGAGATCTCCGCGCTGGTCTTGAGCGAGGTGATCAGCATGTAAACCGGCGGCATCAGGAAGAAGATCGCGAACACCGTGAGAGAGACATACGACCAGCGCAGCGCCCAGCGCCGATCGCGGCTGATGCTGCGGTAGTTGCGCCCGCGCGCAGGCGCCGTGCCGGCAGCAAGGGATGAGACGCTCATGACATCTCCCTTGCGCGGCGGTGCACGTCGCGCAGGATGATTACGGCCGCGACGGTCAGGATCGGCACCATGAACAGCGAGACGCTGGCGCCGAGCGGAAGGTCGCCGCCCTCGATGCCGACGCGGAAGGCCCAGGTCGCGAACACGTGCGTCTTGTCGATCGGACCACCCGCGGTGAGTATGCGCACGATATCGAAATTGGCGAACGTCACGATCAGCGAGAACAGCGCGGTAATCGCCATGATGTTGCGCATCATCGGCAGGGTCACGTACCACAGGCGCTGCCACCAGCTCGCGCCGTCGATGGCGGCTGCTTCGTAGAGCTGCTCGGGCACCGATTTCAGCGCCGCCAGATACATGATCATGAAGAACGGCGCTCCGATCCAGACATTCACCAGGATGACGGAGAAGCGCGCCCAATTGGCGTCGCCGGTCCACGGGACCGGACCGATGTTGAAGATGTCCAGGATCCAGTTGAACGCGCTGTAGGAGGGATCGAACAGCCACAGCCAGGCGAGGCAGCTCATGGCCGGCGGGATCACCCATGGCACCAGCAGCATGCCGCGCCACTTGCGCTGTCCGCGCGCGGGAATGTTGTGCACGAGATGGGCGACGACAAAGCCGATCAGCGCTTTGAACACGACGGCGGTGATGGCGAAGATGCAGGACTGCCGCACCACCATCCAGAACGTCTCGCGCTTGAACAGGAACAGAAAATTGCCGAACCCGACGAAGCGCTCCATCGACTTGTTCAGCGTGGCAAGCTGGATGGAATAGATCGCGGGATAGAGAACGAGGAGCGCGACCACGAGAAGAAGCGGCAGCGTCATTGCAAACGCAATAACCGACTTGTGCTGCATCCGCCGCGCCAGGAATGAGCGCGCGCGCACGCGGCCTGCAATCGGCGCTGTCTCCAGTGCTGCGTGCGCCACGAGCTATCTCGTCACCGGAAAGGCTCCGGCACGATTGCCGGAGCTCAGGTCCGCATGAAGCCTTCGATCTCGCCTTCCGCCCAGGCGAGCGTGGTTTCCATGGGCTCGCCCTGCATGTGGCGCACCGTCATCTTGGTCATGATGCCCTGGCTATAGATCTGCACGGCGATCTTCGGCGGTGCCGGCGAGGCGGCCATCGACAGGATCTGATGATTGTAGGGGTTGGGATAATGATAGAGCGTGCCCTTGGGCGGGCTTTCCTCGGCCCAGGTCTTGAAATCGGTGAAGTTCGCAAACGACGGCAGATCGTAGCCGCCGCTTGCGGCCACCATCCTCTCCGCCGACGAACGCTGCGAGAGATGCGCAAGCAGGCTCTTGGCGGCCGATTTGTTCTTGCCGAAATTCCAGATGCCCCAGAAATAGGGGACGAACGGTGCGTACCGCCCCTTCGGGCCCGCGGGCATGCCGTGCGTCCACAGCTGCTCCGCCACGGCCGGCGCGTCGCGCTTGGCGACCGCCCAGGCGCTTGGCGGGTTCATGATCATGGCGCCGCGCCCGGACACCAGCCATTTGTTGTTGGAGGAATCATCCCAGGCCGGAGCATCCGGCGGGAAGAAGCGGGCGAGCTTTGTGTAATAGTCGAGCGCCTGGCGCACCGGGTCGGACTTGACGGTAATATTGCCCTTGGCATCGACCAGCGCGGCGCCGAAGGAATGGAAGACCGCGCCGACAGTGTCCACGGAATCGGAGGTCGTCCCGAGCCCGATGCCGAAGGGGCAGCCGGCCTTGTGGCAGGCTTCGGCCGCCTTGAGCAGCGCATCGAGCGTCCAGGCGTCGGCCTTCGGCGGCGCGCCAGCGGGATACATGGCCTGCACGTCGACGCCCGCGTGCTGCTTCATGAGGTCGATGCGCGAGCACGGCCCCTTGATCTGGCTCCCAACGGTCGCGGGCACCGCCACCCATTTGCCGGCCGGCTTGGCGAGGTACTCGACCGTTGGGTTGACCGCGCCGTTCTCGCTGACGAGCTGTGCCATGATGTCGTCCACCGGCTCGAGACGCAGTGCATGGTCGGCAGGCTGCCAACTCGGAAAGGCGAGGATGTCGTGCCCCGACCTGGCCTGAGCTTCCGCCGTGATGGTGATCAGGAGCTTGTTGCCTTGGGAGGGGATGTAGTCGATCGCAACCTCGACCTTCTCCTTCTCAGCCCATTCGTTGACCAGCGCCGTAGTGGCGTTGTTGGCGCCGGGCACCCAGTGGTCCCAGAAGCCCATGGCGAGCTTGCCCGCGGCGTGTGCGCCGCGCACATGCGGCGCGGCAATGCCGACGCCTGCGGCGGCGGTGGTCGCCAAAAAATGACGGCGCGATAAATTTTGTGTGGGCATGGCGGTCCTCCGGTTGGCTCGTTCGCGAGCGCCGCCGTTTTTTGCCGCGATCGAGCGATGACCGCTTCAGCTTCGCGCCCGGGACGGGAGGTAGCCTATCTTGTTTTGCAGCGAAGTGGAATCGGCAAATCCGAACGGTCATAGGGGCGACCCATTGGGTCGCCCTCTATCCATTCCAACGCTCGCCAAGAGAGGGCGAGGCATGCCTCGCCCCTACGAAGAAAGACATTACGCCACTGCGGCCTCGCGCCTTGTGACGACCGGAACCGACGCGCGGTCGAGACGGAGCGTGAGACAGAACGCCGAGCCGCCGCTGCGCAGGAAGGAAGGAAGCGGCGTGTCCACGATGCGATAGCCTCGCGCCTCGAGATCTGCGCGCAGCCGCGCTCCCGCGCCGGAGATGATCACGCTCTTGCCGATGCAGACGGCATTGGCGGCGAGCCGGCAGCCGTCCTCCCGGTCAAGCTCGATCCGGTCCTCCGGAGCCACGCGAGCGCGGATATCCGCAAGACCAGCGGACGTAAACGCGGCTGGCAGATACATCACCTCGCCCCCTGAGAGTGGGCAGAGGGCGGTATCCATGTGATAGAAGCGCTCATCCACCAGCTCGAGCGCAACCACCTCGTGGCCGAACGTGTCGGCCACGACGTGTTGTGCCGCCGCATCGGAGCGCGGCCCGTATCCCATCCAGAACAAGCCGCGCGCGGCGTCAAACACGCAGTCGCCGGCGCCTTCGAGCACAACCCCGTTCGGAAGCTTGCTGATGCCGTCAACGAGCCCGCGCGCCTGCAAGCCCCGAAATGCAGCTTCGAAATGCGGCTCCTCGCGCCGGCGCTCCGGATGCCGGAAACGCGCCAGCAGCACTTGGCGGTCGAGCACCACGCCGGCATTGGCCGTGAACACGAGGTCGGGCACGCCGGGCGCGGGCGGGACGAGCTCAATCATGGCGCCAAGTTCGAGCAAGCCGTGATGCAGCGCCCGCCATTCGCGTGCCGCGGCAAGATGCGCGCGTTCGTCGCGCGCCCAGCTGGCCGGATCCATCCAGGGATTGATGGCGTAGCTGACGGCGAAATGCTCGGGCCGGCACATCAGAAACCGCCCGCCCGGGCGATTCATGCCTTTGATGTCCATCGCTCCCTCCTCTCCCATGTCTTCAGGCTGCCTGCGGACGCCGGTGAGTGCCCCCGATCTCGTCGAGCACCTCCTCGAAACGGTCGAGTGCCCAGTCGAGATCGCGCCGCGCAATGACGAGCGGCGGCGCAAGCCGCACCACGGTATGGTGCGTCTCCTTCGACAGCACCCCCTTCGCCAGGAGGCGCTCGCACACCTCGCGTGCGCTCGCGACCGCGGGGTCGATCTCGGCGCCCGCCCACAGTCCGCGCCCGCGCACGTGCTTGAGCGCGGGGTTATCGAAGACGCGCAGCCGCGCGAGCATATGCGCCCCGAGAACGGCGCTGCGCT
>DASXIG010000470.1:0-3703 GCA_036498105.1 Xanthobacteraceae bacterium
TGGCTCGAAGGAGACCTCCTGGTCGGCGAAGGCATCTGCAACGACAAAGGTCCGATGGCTGCGTTCCTGATCGCTGCAAAGGCGATAAAGGATTCAGGCCTGCGTCTGAAAGGCGACCTCCTGGTCAGTGCCGTTGTGGCCGAGACCAGTCGCGAGCCCTGCGACGATGTTCCCGGCACCGTGCGGGAATCGAAGGAGCTCGGCGCGCGTTTTCTCGTCACCCACGGGGGCGTCGCCGACTACGCGCTTGTCGCCGAAGGCACCGGTTTCGGCCTGGTGTGGGTGGAAGCGGGAAAGCTCTGGTACAAGATCACGCTCACTTCGGATCAGCCTCCGTTCTACACGCCTTACTTGCCGGAGCGTACGAGCCTTGTTGCAAGCCCAAGCATGCTCGTGGCTGGAGCCGCGGCGGTGTCGGCCATCGAGGAGTGGGCTGCGGAGTATCAGAAGGGCAACGTGTACAAGTCGGCAGGAGGCACCATCATCCCCAAGGTGCAGGTGGGAGCCATCCGCAGCGGCGACCCCAACCGTCCCATTCTGGCGCCGCAGGTCTGTCACCTTTATCTGGACGTGCGATCCGTGCCGGGGCAGGACCCGCTTGCCACCAGGGAAGAGATCGCGCGGCTCATGGCCGACCTCGGGCTCAACGCTACCGTCGAGCTTTATCACTTCCGCCCTGGCTACGAGGCCAAGAACGTCGAGCGCCTGGCAGAAACGGTGCGGCGCGCACATCGGGCAAATTTCGGCGGCGAGCCGCCGGCCGCCCAGGTCGAGACATCAAGCATGTGGCGGGATCTCAACGTGTTCAACGAGCTCGGGATCCCGGCGCTGACCTACGGCCCGCGCTCGACCTCGCATTCCTTCAGGCGCGCGCTGACGGTGGACAGCCTTTATCAGGCCGCCTGCGTCTACGCCCGCATCGCGGTTGACCTGTGCAACCAGGAAAAGCTTGTAACGCGATTATGATGCCATCATCGCGCGGCCACGAGCCGACCGAGCGGGGTCACTGAACCCATGACCGCAGGGCATGAAGCCGAGACGAGGCGGCAAGACTCGGTAATCGGCCAGCGAGAGAGCAAGCTGCTGTCCTCCCCAGTTGTGCTGTCTGGCGGCTTCGGCAAACGCCCGCCTGCGTAGCCGATCCATCGCATATGCGTTCGTACTGCGTTGCACGCGGACAAATAGCCGCGTTATCAGAGCAGAACGCATGTGGGCGGCGACGCATTGGCTGTTTTAAATACGAACAACAGCACAGCGGCTGCAGCGGCTCACAGGAGGATGGAACATGGTAGCGCGATCGATATCCGCCGGGTTCGCCATCTTGCTCGCGCTGGGCGCGGAGGCACTGGCGCAGAATTATCCCACCAAGCCACCTACCATGATCATTCCGTTCGCGGCCGGCGGCCCCACCGACGTGCTCGGCCGGGTCATGGCGCAGAGGATGAGCGAGATCCTCGGCCAGCAGGTGGTGGTCGAGAACGTGGGCGGGGCCGGGGGCATGACCGGGTCGAAGCGGGTCGCCGATGCGCCGCCCGACGGCTACACATTCGTGCTGGGAACGGTGGGCACTCATGCCCAGGGCCAGAGCCTCTACAAGAAGCCCCTGTACAATGCCGCGACCGATTTCACGCCGGTCGGGCTGATCGCCGAGGTCCCGATCGTGCTCATCGCGCGCAAGGACCTGCCGGTCGGCAATCTCCAGGAGTTCATCGCATACGCCAAGACCAACCAGGCCAAGATGCAGTACGGCTCTGCCGGAGCGGGCTCCGCGACGCACCTCGGCTGCGTGCTGCTCAACTATCTCATCGGGGTCGACATCACGCACGTGCCCTATCGCGGCACGGGTCCTGCGATGCAGGACCTTCAGGGCGGGCGGATCGACTATCTCTGCGAGATTATCAGCACCGCAAAACCACAGATCGACGGCGGCACCGTCAAGGGGATCGCGATCATGACCAAAGAGCGCTCGAAGGCGCTGCCGGACATCCCGACCGGTCTCGAGCAGGGCGTGCCCAACCTGGAAGCCTACACCTGGAACGCGATTTTCCTGCCGAAGGGGGCACCGGCGGAGATCGTCAAGAAGCTTAACGCGGCGATGATCGAGGCCATGGCTAGCCCGAACGTGAAAGAGCGGCTCGAAGGCTTGGGCGCAATGATCGTATCGCCGGACCGCGCGACACCGGAATATCTCGGCAACTTCGTGCGGGGCGAGATCGAGAAATGGGCGGGCCCGATCAAGGCCAGCGGCGTGAGCGTGGAGTGACGCTCACTCCAGCTCGATCTCGCCGTCGATCTCGTGCGCGAGCCCGATGCCCCTGATGATCACGGTGGCCTTGGCGGGGAATTTCTCGTTCCCGCTCACCTTGCCCTCCTCCACCGCCTTGCGCACCGCCTTCTCGATCTCACGTTGAGCGGTCACCCCAAGGGTCTTGAGGAATTTTCGGATGCTGGTGTTGAGCACGTCCTCGTTCATGCCGCCCTCCTTGAGCTTGACAATCGTTCGCATCATGTTCTTTTGACCGCAAATAGGGAAGCCGAGCAACAACGCCCAGCAATGCCCGTCTTTACACCGCAGCAGGATGCCGCGCTCAAGGCGATAGGCAAATGGTGGAAGGAAGGGCGGGGGCGCGCCCCGATATTCCGGCTGTTCGGTTTTGCCGGCACGGGCAAGACCACGCTGGTGCGGCACATCGCGGAGGACATCGATGGCAAGGTGCTGTTTGCCGCCTTCACGGGAAAGGCGGCTTGCGTCATGCGCAGCAAGGGCTGCCACGACGCATCCACCATTCACCGGCTGATCTACAAGCCGCAGGACCAGAACGAGGAGAACCCAACCTTCGAGCTCTGGAACAAGGCGCCGGCGGCGCAAGCCAAGCTGATCATCATCGACGAATGCTCCATGGTGGACGCTGAGCTTGCGCGCGACTTGATGTCGTTCGAGGTGCCGCTCCTGGTGCTCGGCGATCCAGCGCAGCTGCCGCCGATCCAGGGCGGCGGCTTCTTCACCGAGGCCGAGCCGGATGCCATGCTCACCGAGGTGCACCGGCAGGCGCAGGATAATCCCATCGTGCGGCTTTCCATGGACATCCGCGCGGGCAGGCCGCTGGCCGAAGGGCAATATGGCGAGACGCAGGTGGTGCGGCGCGCGGACCTCGATCCCAAGCGCGTGATCGGTGCCGATCAGGTCCTGGTCGGCCGCAATGTCACGCGCCGCGCCTACAACATCCGCCTGCGCGAGCGGCGCGGGCTCTCCGGCGCGCTGCCGATCGCCGGCGACAAGCTCGTGTGCCTGCGCAACAACCGCCAAAAAGGGCTGTTCAACGGCGGGCTCTGGGTTGTCAAGGAGCGCCCCAAGCCGCGGCGGAAGATCCTGCGTATGCGGCTCAAGCCCGACGAGGATTTGGGCGAAGATTATCTAGACGGTCACGTCAAGGTGGCGGTGCGCCCGGAATGCTTCACCGGGCGGATCGAGGAGCTCGACTGGCTCGAGCGCAAGCCCTTTGACGAGTTCGACTACGGCTATGTGCTCACCGTGCACAAGGCGCAGGGCTCGCAGTGGGATGACGTGGTGCTGTTCGACGAGTCCGACGTGTTCCGGGAAAATCGCGGCCGCTGGCTCTATACCGGGGTGACGCGCGCGGCCAGGCGGTTGTGCGTAGTGGTGCCGTAAATGGTTCTGGACAAGCCTGAAGCCATCGCCGAG
>DASXIG010000471.1:0-1532 GCA_036498105.1 Xanthobacteraceae bacterium
CGGTGCATCGCAAAGCAAGCGGATATGCATGGGAAGGCGTAAGCACGCTTCCCTACAAGGAGGACGATCGCGCGCTGTTCAAATCGATCACGCGGCAAGTGCTGTTCTCGGATCCGCAACTGCACGCTGAGCTCCGGTATTTTGAGATCGAGCCCGGCGGTTACTCCACGCTCGAGCGGCACGAGCACATGCATGCCGTGCTCGTTCTGCGCGGCCGTGGCGACTGCCTCGTAGGTGACGAGATCAAGCCAATTGAGCCGCGCGACCTCGTCACCGTGCCGCCCCTGACATGGCACCAGTTCCGCGCCAGCCCGTCCGAGCCGCTCGGCTTTCTGTGCATGGTGAACGCGGTGCGCGATAAGCCGCAACTGCCCTCGGCCGAGGACTTGGCGCGGCTCAAATCGAATGAAAAAATCGCCGCGTTCCTGCGTGACCCACCGGCGGACTAGCGCCGCCGAAGTTCGTGTCAAGAGTGCCGCAATGTATCACGAACTTCGGAAGCGGGGCACTAGATTTCTTTGACGGATTTGTCGCTCACCATTCTGCCGGAAACGGCAGACGACACGCCGGCGATCGAACGCCTGCACGCGCGCACCTTCGGACCCGGCCGCTTTGCCAAAACGGCCTATCGGCTGCGGGAAAAGGTGCCGCACCAGCTCGATCTGTCGTTCACCGCCCGGGTCGGAACTCTGCTTGTCGGTTCCGTGCGCCTTTCGCCCGTTCGCGTGGGCAAGGCCAAAGCCCTCCTGCTCGGTCCGCTCACCGTGGAGCCGCCGTTTCGGGATCGTGGAATTGGATATGCGCTCATCGGCCGCGCGCTTGCCGAGGCAAAAGCCAGGAGCCATCAGCTTGTCATGTTGGTCGGCGATGAGGCTTATTACGGGAAGGCGGGATTCAAGCGCGTTGAAAAAGGTCGCGCCATCATGCCGGGACCGGTCGATCCGGAGCGCTTGCTGGTGTGCGAGCTCGTGGACGGAGCATTCGATGGGGTGTCGGGGCCGATCCGGCCCGACTGGGACGGGGCATAAATGTTTCAATTCTGCATCGTGGCTCGACGCCGGCCGCTCCGCGCGCGGGTTGCGCGCCCTCCGCAGCGGGTATCGATGCTGAAAGCTGCCGGTGCTGTCTTCATCGCTGCAACGCTGGCGAGCGCATGTCCGTCGCACGCGCAGACGATCAATCTCGCAAACCTCAAATGCAAGGAGTTCATAGATCTTTCGAAAGAGACCATCGCAACGCTGACGGTGTGGCTCGACGGTTATTACACCGATGAAGAGGACGCGGCGGTGTTCGAGCCGGACAAGCTCAAGAGCAAGGCCGAGAAGCTCACCGCTTTTTGCGCCCAGAACCCAAAGATGGCCTTGATGACTGCGGCGGAAAACGTAATGGCCAAGTAAGGGTAGGTCAGCGGCCCTCTCGCATCCAGGTGAGGGCGAGACTCCCGATCAGGAGGAGAAGCCCGATCAGCCCGGCAAAGACCGGCAGCACCCCGATGCCGCGCACAACGCTCGCTTCACGCATCCGCAGGCCCA
>DASXIG010000472.1:0-8978 GCA_036498105.1 Xanthobacteraceae bacterium
CGCTCCGTCGCGAGACACTGGGTTGCGGGGATGGGCTCCATGGCCAGCCGAACAAGAAAGCTTCCGCATCGGACGAGAAGACCGCGAGCAAGGCAACGCTCGCAGTCATCGCCATCAAAGCATGCTTATGACGTAAAAGTACGCCAGGACCCTTTGCGGGTCGTGTCCCGTTCTGCACGGCGCCCCCTTTTGCTTACGCTTTTACCGTCTTGGCACACACTCGCCCTGCCGGGCCCGAACCAAGCTCAAGGGATTAGTCGCTTGGCCGCTTCCAAAGGTTCGAGGGCGCCTCCCCGTGGGCGGGCAAAGCGGCGCAGCGTAGGGCGGGTTATCGGCCCGGGCTCGCGGCCGGCGAGATCGGCCGCGTAACCCGCCGCGGCTCGGTGGGTTACGCCGCGGGCAACGACGGCTCATCTGCCTTGAATCGAGGGGCCCGCCGACGCAGCACGTCGAGGGTCCAGCGCCCGCCGCCGTACGCAAACAGCACGAGCAGCCCGCCCGCGATCGCCAAATCCTTCTCGAAATGCAGGAGCTCGTTGCGCGTGCCGAGCTTGCTGTGAAACAAGACCGCGGTGGCGATGCAAAAGCCTGCGAGCAACAGCGCCGCCGGACGGGTGTAGCAGCCCAGCAGGATCAGAGCTCCGCAGCCGATCTCCAGCGCAATCGCAAACGGCATCAGCGCGCCCGGCACGCCGAACGCTTGCCCGTATGCGACAGCCGCCGAATAGCCCGTGAGCTTGCTCCAGGCTTCGTGCAGGAACAGCGCAGCAATCAGGAGGCGGCCGATGACCGCGGCCGCCTCCTTGGAGCGGGATGACTGACTCAATTTACCTTCGGACTGCCGCCGCCGATCGCCTGTTCAAGATCGGCAAGCTCTTCGCAACCCGATGGGCAGAGCTGCTTCAACCGCACGGCGTTTTCCTTTGCCTTCTCGATCTGACCGGTCTCGACGTAGAGCTCGCCCAAATATTCGAGCGCTCCTTTGTGATCGGGGTCGAAATCGAGCGCCTTGCGGTAGAACGTGTAGGCCTGCTGATAATCTCCGGTCTTGCGCAGAGCGAAGCCCATGAGATTGTAGACATCGGCGTGCTGATAGGTCGCGAGCATCGGAGTGAGCTCCGCCAATGCAGCCTTGAAGTCCTTGGCCTTGATCTTGGCGCGGACCGTCGCGAGGTCAGGCGCATCGCGTGACGTAATGGTGTCCACGGCACGCGCGCCCGTGGCAGCGAGAGCCGTGCCGGCTATCAGCGCCGAAACCAGCACGGCGAGTGCAGATGGTCGCATGCGAATCTCCTTTCCTCAGGCCTTATTCAAGGTAAGCGCGTAGCCTGCGCCATCCTTTTGGATGTGGCCTGCCGCCGGGAACGGGAAGTGATAGCCGCAGATCATCAGCTTGTCGGCCACGACGCGGTCGAGCAGCTTGCGGCGCGACGCTTCCGCCAGGTTCACGTCCTGATCGTAGGCGCCGTGCCATTCCGGGTGGGCGATCACCAGCGCGGGCACATAGGCAGTGTCGTTGGAGATCATGAGCTGGCTCGAGCCCGACGACAGATGGAATGCGCGGTGCCCCGGGGTATGACCGGGCGAGCTGACGAACCGAATGCCGGGCGCCACCTCGGGCTCGCCTTCCACCTGGCGAAGGTTCTTCCAGGTCGGGAAGACTGCTTGAATGCGGCGCGCAAGCCCTTTCCTGGCCTCGGGCAGCCGATCGATGACGGCGGGGTCGGTCCAGAACTTGTATTCCGCGTCCGAGACGATGATCTCGGTGTTCGGGTAGACAGGCTTGTTGGTGTCCTTCTCCATCAGCCCGAAAATGTGATCGGGATGAAAGTGCGAGATGAGAATGGTGTCGATCTTGGTCGGATCGATGCCGGCCGCCTTCATGTTGGTCATCAGCCTGCCGGCGGTGGGCTGGACCTGGCCACCGGTGCCGCTGTCGCACAGGATGGTCTTTCCTCCGTTCTTCACGACGATCACTGTGAAAGGGATGGAGACGAAATCGGCCGGCAATCCCGCTTTCACCATCGCGTTCCTGACGTCGTCGACGGAAGCGTTGGCGACAAATGCCGGGTCATGCGGCTTCTCCCAGATGCCGTCGTAAAGGGCGGTCACTTCGGCGGAACCGACCTTGTAGCGGACGAATCCGGGCGTGGGATCGGGCGTTTTCTGCGCATACGCGGGCACCACGAGCCTCGCGTTGAGCCCCAGCGCGGCAGCCAGTCCGGTCGATACGACAAAATCGCGACGCGAAAGATCGAGCATTTGCTCCCTCCAATAGAGTGCGCTTGCCGGGCACGTGTCGCGCCCGCCACACCCTAGACTCCCGCCGAGCGGGATTTATTCCCGGGTCAGCGCCCGCTTTTGCTCAGCTCCCGATGGCATAGGCTCGGCAATATCGACCGAAAGGCAGCCCTCGATCGCCTCCTGAACGTTGCGCAATAGCTCGTCCATTGTTTCGCCTTGACCGGCGCCGCCGGGAATCTCCGGGACTTCGGCCCAGAACCCACCTTCCTCTGCCTCGTGCACCACGACTTTGATCTTCATTTTCCAAGACCATGCCTATGCGGTTGCGCGGTCATGTTGTGTGGGAGGACCATGGTGAGTCGGGCCGCGGTGCACCGAATTCCCCAAGAGTCAGAATTTACAGTAGCTTTCGGGGGTCGTGCGGACATAGGTCGGGCTTGATGCCCATCGAGGGCGTTGCTTATGTTCAGTCAGTGGCGATCGCGTTCCAGTCACACCTGTGGACGCGGGCCTCCGCGGCCTGCACGACGGACGCGGAGATTTTGAGGACGTCGCAATGGACGTTCATTACGCGCCCTCTCTCGCGAGCAATGCGCGCTTGCGCTCGACACCCCAGCGATAACCTGAGAGCACGCCGTCGCTGCGGATGACGCGGTGGCACGGGATTCCAAGCGCGATCGCGTTTGCTGCGCACGCGCGGGCGACTGCGCGCACCGCGTCCCGCTCGCCGATGCGGGAGGCGAGCGCGGCGTAGGTTATGGTGGAGCCTGCTGGCACGCCCAGTAGCACAGTCCACACGCGGCGCTGGAACGGGGTTCCACGCACGTCGAGCGCCAGATCAAGGCCGACGGCCGGCGCCTGGATGAAGCGTTGCACCTGATGCAGGTCGTCGGCGAGCTTGGCGTTGTCGCGGACCAGCCTGCTCTCCGGGAAACGCTTCGCAAGATCGTTGCTGAGTTCGTCGCCGTCCGAGCCCATGATGATCGAGCAGACGCCGACGCTGCTGCGTGCGATCAGGACCGTGCCGAGTTCGGTTTCCCCGGTCGCGAAGGCGATTTCTTCCGACGGTGAGTCATTCGTTCGTGCGGAGATGGCGTCCGAAGATTTCTGGATGGTGTTCAGTTCCATGTCAGTCGCTCCTTCTGTTCGATGATCTCGAACTTACGAAGCGCAGAGGCGTGGCTCACTCCGTTCCTTGCTTTGAAATTCGAAATTGAAGCTTGTTCACGGCGCGATGTGTGTAGGGGCCGCAAGAATCGCCACAACTCAGCTGATGCATGTGAGCGCGGTTCCGTCGAGATGGAAAACCGCACCGGACGCCATAGTGAGCTCGATGTCGCCGTTCTTCAGAGCCGTCCACCCCGGTAACGCGATGTCGGGTTACGGCACATCGTGTCTTTGCGCCGCATTGCAGAATAACCGTGGCGATCGGGTACACCGGACATAAACGCTGGGCCATTGTGCCAAATCCGCCGGTGCCCTCCTAAGTCCCGGTTGACGCTACCGAAAACCACTACAAAAATCGCCACACAAGATCTGTCGCACCAAAAAATTCTGCAACGAAATCAAATTCACTACGGGGCACGATCGGAATCCTCTCGACCCGCATCATTCACGCTTCCGGCTGGATCCACAGATTCTACGCTCGCCTGCAGGCTCGGCTTGCTGCGCGCGAAACCTCTATCGGCGCCGCGGGGCAGCGAGGCCGCCGCGGTTTTCGAACCGGCGACGGGAAGGCACAGACCGAACAGGCAGGACAGCCAACTTCAGGCGGAGCGCCGGAAGCAAACTTATGACGGTCGCGAATTCGGGATTTCCCTCCGAGCCGTCTGTAGAGACTTTCGCGGCTTGGCACGTTTGGCAACCTTGACCATGCCTTCGGCTCTGGCGACCACAGCGAGCGTGCCCGGCGCGCTCGTCCGGGACACGCAAGCGCGACCGATTTTCACATCGGCTTGAAAGCGCGGTCGAGCTCCACGTCGATCAGCGTTGCGCCTCCGCCATTGAGCCCGCTTTTCAGGAGATCGGTGGCTTCGTGCACGGTCTTGGCGCGCTCGGCCTTGATGCCGAGCGAGCGCGCGAGCCCGACGAAATCAATCTTGGGATCGACAAGCTCCATCCCGACATAGCTGTCCGCCTGCTCGGCCAGCCCGCGCATGGCATGCAGGCGCTGCTTGAGAATGCGGTAGGACGTGTTGTTCAGGATCACGAAAACGGCGTCGAGCCTGTAATGCGCGGCGGTCCACAGCCCCTGGCAGGTGTACATGGCGCTGCCGTCGCCGATGAGCCCGACCACCGGCCGGTCCGGCAGCGCCACTTTCACTCCCATGGTCGCGGGCAAGCCCCAGCCGATGCCGCCGCCGCGCAACCCGAAATAGCTCTGCGGGTCATCGCTGCGGATGAGCTGGCGGATCCCGGGCGCAGATGAAATCGCTTCCTCGACTACGACGGCATCCTTCGGCAGCGTTTCTGCGATCCCGTGCAGAAGAGCGAGAGGCTGCACCGGCGTGGCGCCGGCAAGCGCACGCGCTTTCGCCTTGAGCGCGTCACGCTCGGCGGCAATGGCCTTGCTTGTGGTCGCGAGCCGCTCGCGTGCCGCTGCGCGCGCGCCGCTGGTCATGCGCTCGCGCACCGCAGCAGTGAGATCAGGCAGTGTCCCTTTCGGATCCCCGAGAATGGCGACGGCCGGCGGGTAGTTCTTGCCCAGCTCCCACGGATCGATGTCGAGATGGACGAGCGTGATCCCTGGCGGCATCGGATCAACGGGCGACGGGAGCGAGAGCGTGAAAAGATCGCCGCCCACCGAGAACAGCACATCGTGCTGGTCGAGTATCTTGCGAACTTCCGGCGCGAGCCGGATCATCGAGCCCCGGAACAACGGATGCGAGGTGGGAAACGAAGCCGTGCTGGGCACGAATTCCGTGTACACCGGCGCGCCCATGAGCTCGGCCAACTCGACCAGCTCGGCATGTGCGCGGCTTTGCGCCACGGCGTCCCCGGCCATGATCAAGGGACGCTCGGCACTCGCAAGGATCTTCGCAGCGGCCTCTACGGCCTCGCGGTCGCCGCGCAGGCGCGGGGCGACCCGTGTGGGGGAAAGCAGATCGATGTCGGCATCGGCGCGCAGGATATCGCCGGGAAGCGAGAGGAAGACTGGTCCGGTGGGGGGCGCCAATGCGGTCTTCACCGCCCGATGCACCAGCCGCGGCAGATCCTCCAGCCGGTGCACCTCCGCGGCCCATTTCACCAGCGGGCGAGCTATCGTCGGGAGATCAGCCCACAGGATAGGCTCGGTCGCGTTGAAGCTCTGCTCGTGCTGCCCGGCGGTGACAAGAATGGGCGCGCCCGCCTTCTGCGCATCGTACAGCATGCCCATGGCATTGCCGAGCCCCGGCGCCACATGCAGGTTGACGACCGCGAGCTTGCCCGACGCCTGCGCATAGCCGTCCGCCATTGCCATGACGGCGGCCTCCTGCAGGCAGAGCATGTAGCGCAGCTCGTTTTCCGTGGCGAACGCATCCATTAGCGGCAATTCCGTCGTCCCGGGATTGCCGAACATGACCCCGACGCCTTCCTGCTTGAGCAGGTCAAGGAAGGCGCGCTTTCCAGACATCACGGGCAAATCTGTCCTCCTGTTCCTTGCGTGCTCATCCGCCCGTCGAACGTGCCTTCCCCAATATCGCGGCTATCCGCTGATCGCCCGCGAAATTACCTGTTCGCATGGCGTCGAGTCCCCGCTCAATCCCTTTAAGCTCATTTTCATTCAAAGGATAATACGGGCGAGCGGTCTTCAAGATTGCGTGCAGCCGCTGCGGCGTGACGGGAAGCTGCGTGATGGCGCCCGGAATTCCGACCGCATCATCGATCGCTGCGGCAACGGCGGCGCCTACCGCATTGATCCCGCCTTCGCCCGCGCCTTTCACCCCGAGCGGATTGAGCGGGCTTGGAGCGTCTTCGGTTATCAGGACATCGAGCTGCGGCACCTCGTGCGAGGTGGGCATGAGATAATCGGCAAAGTTGACCGATAAGGGCTCGCCACGCTCGTCGTAGCAGAATTCTTCCAGCAGCGCGCCGCCGATCCCCTGGGCCATGCCGCCGGCAAGCTGGCCCGCCACTAGCATGGGATTGACCGCGCGGCCGACATCGTAGGCGATGAAATAACGCTCGATCACGACGGAGCCGGTGTCCCGATCGACGCGCGCGACTGCGATGTGCACGCCGTAGGGGTAGTTCATGTGATCGCTGTGGAATGTGGCCTCGGCCGACAGCCCAGGCGCGCGCGCGCCGCGCAGGCTCGAAGCCGGCCCCACTGCTCCGGCGATTTCCGCCAGCGTAACCGAAGGGCCGCCCTCAATTCCCCTGCGCGCGACCGTGCCATCAACAATGTCCAATGCATCGGCCGGCTGCTGCATGAGCTCGGCAGCGATTGCGAGCGCCTTGGCTCGGACCTCGGTGGCGGCGAGGCGCGCCGCCTCGCCTGCCATCACGGTCGCGCGCGAAGCAAACGCCCCCATTCCGAACGCAATGCGATCGGTGCGACCATGGACGACGCGTATGCGCCGGTAATCGATACCAAGAGCATCGGCACAGATCTGCGCCAGCACCGTCTCGAGGCCTTGGCCGACCGACGCCGCGCCGCTCACGACCTCGACCGAGCCGGACGTATCCACGGATACCCGCGCCGTCTCGAACGGTCCAAGGCCGCTCTTTTCGACGAAGAATGCAATCCCGGCACCGACACATTCGCCTGTCGCGCGGCGGCGCTCGAGATCTTTTGCGAGCTCGTCCCACCGGGCTGCGCGCAACGCCTTCTCGAGCAGTCCCGCGTAGTCGCCGGAATCGAGCACGACATGGGTGCCGAGAGCTGAAAATGGGCGGGTGAAGGGCAGCTCGTTCCGAGGAATGAAATTGCGCCGGCGCACTTCGACGCGATCGATCCCCAACCGGGCAGCGACCGCGTCCAGCACGCGTTCGCGCACGAACGTGCTCTCGAATCGCCCCGGCGCGCGATAGGTCCCTCCCGGCGTCTTGTTGGTGAGCCGCAGGCGGCCGACAGCGCGGTAGGCCGGCACGCGATAAGGCCCGGGCAGCATGGCGGCGGCGAGATCGGGCACCGTGGCCGCGTGCGTGCGGACGTAGCCGCCCTGATCGTGAAAGAACTCGTCATCCATCGCGAGGACATGACCCTCCGCGTCGATCGCGGCGCGAACTTTGTGGCGTTGCGCGCGCGAATGATTGGCGGCGATCAGGTGCTCGCGCCGGTCCTCGATCCATTTCACCGGCCGGCGGAAGCGCAGTGCGGCGAGGCAGACCAGGACATCCTCGGGGTAGAGCTCGCCGCGAACGCCGAAACCGCCTCCGACATGCCCCTCGTAGAGGTGCACGGTCGCGGGGTCGCGGCCAAGCATGCGCGCGATGGTATCCCGGTTCCAGTGCGGCACCTTGGCGGCGCCGTAGAGCTCCAAGACATCCCGGCTCTTATCGTAGCGCGAGATGGCACCGCGGGTCTCCAGCGGCACTCCGGAATGACGGCCAACGGCGAGGTCGAGCTCGATCACCGCGTGCGCTTCCTGGAATGCCGCCGCAAGGTCGCCGTACGACTTCTCCAGCACCGCGGCTTCGGTCGAGCGGCCCTCGTCGTGCTCCGCGGCGGGTGCCGCCGCATCGAGCACCGGCGGCAATTCGTCGATATCCATCACGACGAGCTCGGCGGCGTCTTCCGCGAGATATACATCGGCCGCGAACACCGCGGCTACAGGCTCGCCGACATAGCGCACGTGCGTGCGCGCCAGGATGGGCTGGCGATAGGGCGCCAACCCTTCGACACGGGTCAGCCGGAAATCGATGGGCGGGATCTCGGCGACGTCGGCAAAGCTCCAGACGGCTTCGACTCCCCGCACCCGCCGCGCCGCCTGCGCATCAATCGAAACGATGCGGCCGTGCGCATGCGGCGAGCGTACGAGCCGCATGTGCAGCATGTGCGGGAACGCCACATCGGCCGCGAAGCGGCCCGACCCCGTGAGCAAAGGGCCATCCTCCAGACGCGGGACCGAGCGGCCGACGACAGTCATCTCACCACCGGTCGACGAGTTTCGTTTGGTCGCCAGGGTGAGGCATGCCTCGCCCATCGCTCAGGATCGGCCGCACATGGGGGGCGACGCATGCGTCGCCCCTACAAACATTTCTTTCCACGCTGCGCACCTCGTACTGCCTCACGGATGCGCCGCGGAGTTGCTGGAAATTCATCGAGCGATACGCCCAATGGGGAGAGCGCGTCGTTGATCGCATTCACGACGGCCGCGGGCGCTCCGATCGCGCCGCCCTCCCCCAGGCCCTTGGCCTGCGTCACTGAGGCATCCGTCAGCGTTTCCAGATGCTGAATCTCGATCGGCGGAATTTCGCGCGCGGTCGGCGGCAGATAATCCGCAAGGTTAGCGGTCAGGATAGTGCCGGCTTCATCATAGACGATCTCTTCCAGGAGCGCGTTGGCAATGCCCTGGGCAACCCCGCCGTGGATTTGTCCGTCAGCGATCATGGGGTTGATCAGCCGTCCCGCATCCTCAGCCACCAGGAATTTTTCCAAGATCACTTGGCCGGTCTCGACATCGACCTCGACGACGGCGACGTGGCACGCATTCGAAAACGTGCCCGCGGGATCATAGGTTGCGCTTTCCATGATCCCTGGACCGATCTCACCCTTGAAACGATGCACCTGATGATAAGCAGCGCGCGCG
>DASXIG010000473.1:0-4649 GCA_036498105.1 Xanthobacteraceae bacterium
CGTTTGCGATGGAGCCATCGGCGGAAACCATGATGACAGGATGCGGCAATGCATCGAGCACCGCATCCGAGCTGCCGGAGGCGAGCACGGGCATGGGCTGAGGTCTGCTCATGCCGCTAGTCTCGATTCAACGTTTGCCCCTACGGCCGGGTCGCGCTTACAAGGCGGCCGTGCCTTATCTGCGAAAGCGGCATAGGTTTCGTGGAGATAGCGACGTGTCGCGGTCGGCTCCTCAGAAGTCAGGACGCGGTTGCGATGAGCCTTGGCCCACAACGATGGCTCGACCCCGGACGTCTCCGCCGCCACATCCAGCGCCCAGCCCAGATGTTTGCGGGAATGCCGTCGGCCGACGTCACGGCCGTAGTGCAGAAGCATCGCCTGGTAAAGTTCGTCAATGAGACGCAACTGACTTTCCAAGGAGGGTTCATCTGCGACATTGCCGCTTAGGAACTGTGCTACTTGTCCTGGCAACCAAGGTCGCCCCTGTGCGCCGCGACCGATCATCAGGCCGTCAGCGCCGGACGCCCTGAGGGCGGCAACCGCATCACTGCCGTTACGGATGTCGCCGTTCACCACGACGGGAATTCGGACGCTGGTCTTGACGGAACGCACTGCAGCCCAATCGGCACGACCCTGGTAAAGCTGGCAGCGCGTGCGGGCATGCACCGTGATCAAGCGCACGCCTGCATCCTGCGCCCGCCGGGCGAGTTCGGGTGCATTCTTGCTGCGATCATCCCACCCCAGGCGCATTTTGAGGGTGACCGGCACGGAGACCGCTTTGACCGTTGCTTCAATCAAACCGATGGCACGATCGAGATCGCGCATCAGGGCCGCGCCCGATTGCGTGCCAGTCACGTAGCGAGCCGGGCAGCCCATATTGATATCGATGATGGCTGCGCCCAAAGCCTCGGCGATGCGAGCCGCCTCCCCCATCCAGCGGGGCTCACATCCTGCAAGCTGCACTGCGTGGAACCTGAGCCCCTCCCCCTCTGCCCGCGAACGGGCTTCACTTTCTGCTTTCGCAAGCGAAGCGCTGGCGGTCATTTCGGAGACGACGAGCCCAGCCCCGAGCCGGGCAGCTACACGCCGAAAGGGCGCATCGGTGATACCCGACATGGGGGCAAGCAGGACAGAATGCGGCAGTCTTACGTCCCCGAGAACAATGGGAAGAAGCTCGTAAGTGTCTGTCACACAATTGCGTTTAGAATTATGCATAGCAAATAGGCGCTCCGCGCACCTGCCCATAGTTTAGCCAGCTGCTCGTCGGAAGCAAGTGCTGCACTGCAAAAAAAGCGTCCCAGAACCCGGTTCCGCACAGGCCACACAAAGGCATAGCCTCATGGTTTGCGAGGCGGGCTCCGCGCGGCTAATCCTTCTTCGAGATGGCTCCGAACAACCGGGTTTCGTCCGTGGCAGCGAAAGTCGCAGCCGTCGTGGTAGCTGGGGGACGCGGGCTGAGAGCAGGTGGAGAAGTACCCAAGCAGTATCGCCGCCTCTGCGGGGAGCCGATAATCCGACGTGCGCTCCGCGTCTTTGCCCGGCACCGGGAGATCTCACTGGTCCAGCCGGTGATCCATCCGGCGGACAAGGAGCTTTACGCGGCGGCGAGCAAGGACCTTTCCCTCCTCGCCCCGGTACCTGGCGCCGATCTCCGTCAAGGCTCGGTGCGCGCAGGTCTCAAAGCGTTGGAGCCGCATGCGCCCGGGCTCGTGCTCATCCACGATGCCGCGCGACCGTTCGTCTCCGATGCGCTCATCACCCGCGCGGTCTCGGCCGCACGGGAAAGCGGAGCCGCCGTCCCGGTCATTGCCGTGACGGATACGGTGAAGACGGTGAACGCGGATGGCATCGTTACCGGCACGATCGATCGCACCCTCCTGCGCAGGGTTCAGACTCCACAAGCCTTTGAATTTCTCGCATTGCTGGATGCCCATCGCCGCGCGGAAAAGGCTGGCCGCGAAGATTTTACCGACGACGCCGCACTCGTGGAGTGGGCTGGCCTAACCGTCAGCACCTTCCAGGGGGAAACGGACAACGTGAAGCTGACCACCAGCGACGATTTCAGCCGCACGGAGGCATGCGGCCTGGCTTCTTTGGGCGATACACGCACGGGCTTCGGTTTTGATGTTCACCAGTTCGGGGATGGGGACCACGTGGTGCTCGGAGGCGTCCGCATTCTCCATCACCATGGCCTTGCCGGTCATTCCGATGCCGATGTGGTTCTGCACGCGCTGGTGGATGCCATTCTCGGAGCTCTTGCGGACGGAGATATCGGTGTTCACTTCCCTCCGACGGATCCCCAGTGGCGCGGCGCATCCTCGGATCAGTTCCTCACATTTGCGGTCGAGCGGGTGCGCGCCCGTGGCGGGCGCGTCGCGCACCTCGACGCCACCATTGTTTGCGAGACGCCGCGTATCGGACCCCATCGTGACGCCATGCGTACGCGCATCGCGGAGCTTGCGGGTATCCCCCTCGAGAGGGTCGGCCTGAAAGCTACCACCAGCGAGAAAATGGGTTTCACCGGCCGCGGCGAGGGCATGGCGGCATTCGCGGTGGCCACGGTGCGTCTGCCCTGGAGCAAACCAGATGGATGAGGATCTGCTCGAGCAGGCCCGCGCGCTGCTCGAGCTTTGCCGGAAAAAGAAGCTTAGGATTGCCACAGCGGAATCGTGCACGGGCGGCCTCGTGGCGGGCGCGTTGACCGAAGTTGCCGGCTCCTCGGACGTATTCGAACGCGGCTTCGTGACCTACAGCAATGATGCAAAGCAGGCGATGCTCGGCGTTCCGCGCGAGATACTTGCCCGGCATGGTGCTGTGAGCCGGGAGACGGCACAAGCCATGGCGACGGGTGCCATGGTTCGCGCTCCAGTCGAACTCGCCGTATCAGTGACCGGGATTGCCGGCCCGCAGGGTGCGACCCCCGACAAGCCGGTCGGGCTCGTCCATTTTGCAGCCGCCTCGCGCGGCGGTCAGATGATCGATTGCGAGCACAGATATGGCAATATCGGACGCACCGAGGTTCGCCATGCCTCCGTTGCGCAGGCATTGGCTATGCTGCACGAAGCCGCCCAGCGAGAGTGACCCTTACGCCTTTTTTCGCTGATAGACCTGGTCGGCGCGGCGCTCGAACGCCGCGGCGAAGCGGCGGAATGCCGTATCGAACATCGTTCCCATCAGAAGCGCCAGGGCGCGGCTCCTGAACTCATATGCAATGAAGAATTCAATGCGGCAGCTCTGGGGTCCGGTAGGGCGAAAGATCCAGCGGTTTTCCATCCTTCTGAACGGCCCTTCCAGATACTCTACAAGGATGTGCAAATTGGGACGGTCAAGAGTCACGCGGCTGGTGAAGGTCTCGTGGATAAATTTATAGGCTACGGTCATGTCGGCGATGATGACTTCAACGCCTTCAGGCTTGGCAATGCGTTTGCGCACCTTGAGCGAGCGGCACAACGGAACAAACTCGGGGTAACGCTCGACGCCGGCGACCAGGTCGAACATGTCGCCGGCCGAATGCTTCACCGGACGACTGGTGGAAAACTCGGGCATCAGCTAACCGGGAACCTCCGGCCGTCAGCCATGTTTCGCCTCGCGCGCCGCCCGCAAGCGCGCGAAATCATCGCCGGCGTGATGGGAGGACCGCGTGAGCGGTGAGGAAGAGACCATCAGGAAGCCTTTGGCGTAGGCAATGGTCTCGTAGGCTTTGAACTCCTCAGGCGGAACGAAACGCAGCACCGGATGGTGCTTGCGGCTCGGCTGCAGATACTGACCGATGGTCAGGAAATCGACATCGCCAGCGCGTAGATCGTCCATGACCTGCAGGATCTCATTGCGCTCCTCGCCGAGCCCAACCATGAGACCGGATTTGGTGAAAAGCGTCGGATCGATCTCCTTCGCCTGCTGCAACAGGCGGATGGATGCGTAGTATCGGGCGCCGGGACGAACCGTCAGATATTTCGAGGGGACCGTCTCCAGATTGTGATTGAATACATCTGGCTTTGCACGCACGACGGTTTCGGCGGCGCCATGCTTGCGGAGAAAATCAGGCGTGAGCACCTCGATTGTCGCATCAGGGCAGTGGGCGCGGATGGCGCGAATGACCGCTGCAAAATGTCCGGCCCCGCCGTCATCGAGATCGTCTCTATCGACGGACGTAACGACGACGTGCCTCAGCCCGAGCTTGGCGGTTGCCCGTGCAACGTTTGCAGGTTCTGCGGCATCGAGCGCGCCGGGCAGCCCGGTTTTCACATTGCAGAATGCACAAGCGCGCGTGCAGGTATCGCCCATGATCATGAAGGTCGCGTGCTTTTTCTCCCAGCACTCGCCGATGTTGGGACAACCGGCTTCTTCACACACGGTATGCAGACCATGCTCGCGCACGATCGCGCGCGTATCGGCGTAGCCCTTGGAAAGCGGCGCCTTCACCCTGATCCAGGATGGTTTCGTCGCCAACGGCTGATCGGGGCGGTGCACCTTCTCGGGATGACGCGGGCGATTGATGCTGTCGAGCACGACGACCATTGCTGCGGGCCTTCCGCGACGTAATCTACGCACGGCAGCATCTGCCGGCAAGAAGCGTCAGCACCGGCGCGCCTGAACTTTGGGCTAGCGCGCGCCTTCCATGGTGAACCCCACTTTCAGGGTCACCTGAT
>DASXIG010000474.1:0-2217 GCA_036498105.1 Xanthobacteraceae bacterium
ACCCACATTCCGCATGCTTGCGGCGAGAAGCCACGAGGATGAGACCCATCTATGAAGCAGCCTGTTGAATTGGCTCAAGGGTGGCACGGTCATCATCCATCCCGCGCTGACCACGGCAGATGCCGCGACGCCGACGCGTTCGTTGAAACGTTTATGCCTTCGCGGCCTTCAGCGTTGCCCCCTCGGGGACAAGCCCGGTCGTGAGATAGCGCCAGAGCGCCACGATGAGCTTGCGCGCCAAGGCCACGATGGCGATGCGCCTGTTGCGCTTGCTGGCATTGTTGCGCGTGCGGTCACGGAACCATCGGGTGAGCGCGCTCTCCGGCTGATGCCGAAGCCACAGCCAGGATAGCTCGATCGCGGCGCAACGGGCACGCGGATTGCCCGCTTTGCTGATGCCCTGGTCGCGATCGATCCCGCCGCTTTGCCACGGGCTGGGCGTCAGCCCGAAATAGCTCGCCACCTCGCGCCGATTGCGGAAATCCTTGTAGAACACCTCGCTGGTCAGCGTCGTCGCGAATGCCGGCCCGAGGCTTTTGATCCGAAGCAAGAGCTCGCTGCGCTGTGCCATCTGGGCCGCCGCGGGGGTTGGATCCGAGGCCGCCTGGGCCTGCACGAGCGCATCAAGCTGCTCGCGCACCAGCATCAGCCGCGCATGCTCGTGCTTGATCTCGGCCAGCATCCGCGGCGGCACCGCCTGGCCTTGCCAATCCCGCTGCGTCGAAAGCCAGCTCAGCCAGTCGCGCCGGTGCGGGTTCCCCACCGCCATGCCCAACAGCCGCAGCAGTGCCTTGATCCGAGTGGTGTGAGCCGTCTGTTCCTTGGTCAGGCGGTGACGTTCACGCGTGGCGCGCCGAACGTCCTCCTGCTCTGACGTCGGCACCCGCACGATCCGCACGACGCGCGGCTCACCGCGCAGATGCGCCATCAGCGTTCGCAACATCTTCTCGCCATCGATCCGATCGGTCTTCACCGGCCGCGCCCGCTGATCCACCGCAATGCTCGCAGGGTCAAACACGTGGTTCGTGATCCCCGCCGCCATCAGAAGCCGATGCAGCCAAAACCCGTCGTAGCCCGCCTCGTAGCAACTCACCACTGCCGGAACTCCTCCCAGCGCAGCCGCCGACCGCTCGCGTACCCGATCAACCAGCGCCAGCAGGCCCGCATGATCGCCGCCCTCCAGCCTATGGCGCGATATCTTGTCCCGGTCCGGGCAGTACAGGGACACCAACCAGCTCCGCTGACTCAGTTCGAGCGCAACGAAAATCGTGCCATAATGCTCAACGGTGGGCGTGTCCTTTGACAATGCTTGCATCTGTCTCTCCGATGGTTCGAGGCTGCAAACCCAAACCTAGCGGAAACGACACGCTCACCGCCTCATGGTATCTACGACTGCGGAGTTATTTCCGCCTTACCACCAGAGCATCGACGATCGTCACGCCCTGCCCTTCGCCGTGCACCAGCACCGGATTGAGCTCGATCTCCGACACACTGTCCTTCAGCCGCGCCGCGAGCATCGAGACTTCCGAGATCAGCTTTGACAGCGCTGCGACATCCGCCTTTGCCGCTCCGCGAAAACCGTCGAGCAGGGGCGCTGCCTTCAATTCACCCAGGATCGTCTCCGCTTCCGCCGCGCTGACCGGCGCCGGGCGATAGGTCACGTCGCGAAAAAGCTCGGTGGTGATGCCGCCGAGGCCCACCATCACCATCGGCCCGAAGGTCGCATCGTTGAGCGTGCCGATGATGATCTCGACGCCCTTCTTCGCCATCGGCGAGACCAGCACACCCTGGATCGCCGCATTGGGCCGATGCTTTTGCGCGCGTTCAAGCAGCTCGCGATAGGCCGAGAACGCCTCGCCCTTGGTGGTGATGCCGACGCGAACGCCGCCGACCTCGCTCTTGTGGGCGATGTCGGGCGACTGGATCTTCATCACCAGGGGAAAGCCGACCTTTTCGATCGCCGCATCCAGCGCGCCCCGCTCGCCCACCAGCACCTCGTCCGGCAGCGCGATGCCGGCGTCGCGGAGCAAAGCCTTGCTGTCGGCCTCCGACAGCGTCGGTGCCTTGAGATGCGTGGAAAGATCGCGCGCCGGCAGGCTCGCGGCATCCGCCGCAGGAGCCAGCTTGAACCTCGAATAGTCGAGCAGCCGCCGCATGGCGACACCGGCATGGGTCAGGCCGGACAGCACAACCACGCCGGATTTGGCCAGCTCGCGC
>DASXIG010000475.1:0-2240 GCA_036498105.1 Xanthobacteraceae bacterium
GGCCAAGATGAAGGCGGCGACGTCGAGCGCATTGCCGAAGGCGTGCTCGGAGATGCGCGCATAGGGATTGCCGTTCATGCCGCGGCACGAATAGGCGGAGATTTGCTTGATCTCGGCGACCGGCGAGCCGAACCAGCGCAGCGCAGCCGGCTGCACCGCGCCCGTAATCCAGCGATCGAGCTCCGACACGATGGGGCACGCAAGCGTGGCCGGCGGGTTCACGGATACCGGCGCGACCCACTGCGCGGATTGTGCGCTGGTACCGCTGCCGAGCGGAGGCAGGGGGGGTATGACCGGACGGCGTACCGGCTCATCTCTCCACTCCTCGTGCGCAGGCGCGCGCGGCGCCGGCGCATATTCCGGAAGCGGAGTGCGAGAGATTGCGCCCGGACGCCGGGCAGGCACGTCGTCTCCTTCGACAAGACGACGGCGCTCGTAGGGAACCGGCGAAAGATCCTCGCGCGGCGAGCCCGTCTGCGCCGGCGGCTGATATTTGGGCCGGGCGGGCCGCGAGCCCCCATACGGCGCGCGGAAGTTATAATCTTCCGTCTGACCGCCCGAACCGTCGTTGAGGCCGGGCGGGTTGAGCGATATGGGCTGGCCCGACGCATTCGGCCCATCGTAGCGCGCGCCGGAGCTGTCGGGATAAGCCGGGGACGCGGCAGCATTTCTGGATCGGACAGGCCAGTTCGGCGGACCTGAGGGAATGGCGGCCGGCGGGCGCGGATCGTCGAATGCCAGTGGGGCGCTCTCGCCCAGCACGGAGACTTGCAGGGGATATTCGGCGCCGCAAACGCCGGGACCACGGATGGGGCTGATCCGAACCACGCCCGGCCCCTCCTTCACCAGCCCGGCGCTGAGACATTCGACTTCTGCCTCGCGCCGCCACGCTTCGCGCTCGGCAAAGGGAAAGCCGCTGCAGCCCGCGAGCATCGCGAGCGCGCCAAGAACTGCGGAGCTGACAAAATACCAGCGAAGCCCCGAAACCATGCGCGGACAATGCGATGGTCTCTGTTAATGCTTCTTCAAAGATTTAGGCTGGCGGTGAGCAGATCGCCCACGCGTGGCGACATGGTTAAGAATCCTCTTGGCAGGCTGTCAGATGACAATCTCATGTCACTTGTGAAGAACTTGAATGGTGTTCTGCCATGATGCAGCGCCAGATAGACAGTGGGTGAATTTTTGTTCGAACTATCAGGACCTTGGCGAGAGAGCGCAAGGCATGCCGGAGCGTGATCGACCCGGTTTTCGCACTGCAATATAGTTCTCGCTTCGCGGCCGTCCCGCACTCTGCTATCGTTCGGGCATGATGCAGGAGGAGCATGTGCCGTGGACGTTGCATTGAGGCTCGATGTGCTGGCGGTGTGTGCCGTGTTTGCGTTCGTTGCAGCTATTCTGTTGGGTGCGTTCTAGCTCCGCCATCAAACAAACAAATCTCGCTGAAAATCTCAGACACCGGTGGGCCCAGCTCACCGGTGTCTGCTTTTGTTTGGCGGTGTTTGTTCTTAGAGGCGAGGCATTGCCTCGCCCTCGATGTCCAGCCGCGTGCGCCGAAAAAGGGCGACGCAATGCGTCGCCCCTACAAAGTCACTACGCGGCGGCCCGCGAGACCACTTGCGGATCGTAGTTGAGCACAGGCGCGAGCCACCTCTCTGCTTCGGCCACGCTCCAGCCCTTGCGTGTTGCGTAATCCTCGACCTGATCACGCTCGATCTTGCCGACGCCGAAGTAATGGCTTTCGGGATGGCCGAAATAGAATCCGCACACCGACGCCCCCGGCAACATCGCAAAGCTTTCGGTGAGCTTCATTCCGGTCTGCCCTTCGCGATCGAGCAGCGCGAACAGGGCTGACTTCTCAGTGTGATCGGGTTGCGCGGGATAGCCGGGCGCCGGCCGGATACCGCGATACTTTTCCGTGATGAGCTCCTCGGGGGTGAACGCCTCATCGCCGGCGTAGCACCAGAACTCCGTTCGCACCCGCTGGTGCAGGCGTTCCGCGAAGGCTTCCGCCAGGCGATCGGCCAGCGCCTTGATCATGATCGCGGAATAGTCGTCCCCTTTGCTTTTGAAGCTCTCCGCGAGCGCCTCCTCGCCGTGACCGGCGGTCACCATGAAGGCGCCGATATAGTCGGGGATGCCGCTTGCGCGCGGCGCCATGAAATCTGCGAGCGCGACATTCGCGCGACCTTCCCGGCGCGTGAGCTGCTGGCGCAGCGTATGCAGCGCCGCGATCGGGCTGG
>DASXIG010000476.1:0-8146 GCA_036498105.1 Xanthobacteraceae bacterium
CCTGGCGCAAGGCGAGTCGCTGCTGTCCGGCACGGGAGCCGACCACATCACGTTGCGCGGCCTCGTTCTCGACGGCGGCGGCCGACTCCTGCCGGAGCGGCACGGGCTCGCGCAGCTCGAAAGTTGCAAGGGCGTCAAGATCGCCGACTGCACGATCACAGGGTCCGGACGGAACGGTCTCGTGTGCATCGGGGTTGCGGGCGAAGTCAGCGACAGCACAATCGCGCAGACGGCCGATGCTGCCGTCTTTGCTCTCGATTCCGCGGGCCTCCTCATCGCGCGCAACCGGATCATCGGCGCCGGTAACAACGGCATCCAGGTCTGGCGCTCGCGCGCGGGCGATGACGGCAGCATGGTCGTCGATAACCGCATCGAGAACATCGCCAACCGCTCAGGCGGTTCGGGGCAATACGGCAACGCCATCAACATATTTCGTGCCGCCAACGTGATCGTGCGCGGCAACCGGGTTGACAATTGCGCCTTTTCGGCCGTGCGCGGCAACGCAGCCTCGAACCTTCAGATCGAGGGCAACAGCATCAGCAACACGCGCGAAGTCGCGCTTTACGCCGAGTTCGCTTTTGAGGGCGTCGTCATCGCCAACAATTCCGTCGATCTCGCCGCCATCGGCATCTCGGTCACCAATTTCAACCAAGGCGGCCGGCTCGCGGTCGTCCAGGGCAACATCATCCGCAACCTCCTCCCGAGGCGGCCGGCAGGCACCGATCCGGGGGACGCGGCGGGGATAGGGATCTCCATCGAGGCCGATACCGCGGTGACCGGCAATGTCATCGAGAACGCCCCCACCGCGGGCATGATGCTGGGCTGGGGTCACTATCTGCGCGACGTCGCGGTCACCGGCAACGTGGTCCGCAAGACCGACATCGGCATAGCCGTCTCGGTGGCGCCGGGCGCCGGCACGGCGCTGATCGCCAACAACGTGATTACCGATACCGTCCGGGGCGCCATCGTCGGCATGTCAGGCTCCAACGCGGTCACGGGGGATCTCTCCAGATCCGGCGCCGAGCGGTACGCCCACATCACGCTGAGCGGGAACCGCGTTCAGTGACGATGTTCTTCGCAGGGGCGAGGCACCGCCTCGCCATGCAACATCCGCGGCTGCTGATCGAGGGCGGGGCAATGCCTCGCCCCTACGGAGAGGGCGGTCGCACATTCGGAGACGACAATCCCTCGGCCCTACGAACTGTTAATGTGCCACTGACACATCGCCATTGTATGGACCCCATGGCAGACGCCATATTCCGGTCTGAAATGGCCCGCCCATTGCTCCGATGCGCACCCCCACCCGCAAAGTGCTGACCGCCGTTCTCGCCCTCTTCATCTTTCCGCTCGCGGTGCACGCGGCGATCTACGCCAGCAAGGACCGCCCCGCGAGCTATCGCCTCGCCGACTGGTCGAGCGTCGGGATGTTGCCGCCTGCGACCGCAGACCGCGATGCCCGGGTGCTCGTCTTCACCGGCCGCACCGGACGCTGGAAGGGCATATTCGCCGTGCACAGCTGGGTCGTGCTCAAGCCGGAGAACGCCGCCACCTGGAACCGCTACGATGTGGTGGGCTGGGGTCAGCCCTTGCGCACCAACGGCTGGGCGCCCGACGGTCGCTGGTTCGGCGACACTCCGCGGGTGCTGGTGGACGTGCGCGGGCCCGCGGCTGCTGCTCTCATCCCCAGGGTCAAGGCAGCCATCGAGTCCTACGGCTACACCCATTTCGGCGACTACCGCATCTGGCCGGGGCCCAACAGCAACACGTTTACGGCGAGCGTGCTGCGCGCCATCCCGGAGCTTGAAACCACTCTCCCACCCAACGCCCTGGGCAAGGATTTCCGCCCTCGTCCCTATCTGGGACTGACCGACAGCGGCACGGGCATCGAAGCCTCGCTGTGGGGCCTTCTGGGCCTGAAGGTCGGCTGGATCGAAGGGATCGAGCTCAACTTCTTCGGGCTCGTCGCCGGGCTCGACCTGCGGCATCCCGCGGTGAAGCTTCCCGGCTTTGGCCGCCTGGGAATCGAAGACGGGACCGCTCTCGCGGCGCCTGCGCCCCAAAATAGGTGAAGCTTTCCGTCATCGTTCCGGTGCTCGATGAAGCCGAAGGCATCGCGGCGATGCTGGACAGTCTGGCGGATTTACGCGCGCGCGGCGCTGAGGTGGTCGTGATCGACGGCGGCAGTCACGATGCCACGGTCGAACTCGCGCGGCCGCGCGCGGACTGCGTGCTCTCCTCGCCCCGCGGTCGGGCGGTGCAGATGAACGCGGGCGCGGCCGCCGCCTCCGGCGGGGTGCTGTTGTTCCTCCACGCCGACACGCGGCTTCCCGCCGGCGCGGATCGCCTCCTGTGCGATGGGCTGGAACGCTCCGGCCGCGCGTGGGGGCGGTTCGATGTGGACATCGCAGGGCGATCGAGGTTCTTACGGGTCATCGCTTGGTTCATGGGCGTGCGCTCGCGATTTACAGGCATCGCGACCGGCGACCAGGCGATCTTCATGCGCAGCGCCGCCTTCCAGGCTGCCGGAGGGTTCCCGCCGATAGCGCTGATGGAAGACATCGCGCTTTGCAAGGCGCTCAAGCGCATCAGTCGTCCGCTGTGCTTGCGCGAGCGCGTGGTCACTTCGGGTCGGCGCTGGGAACTGCATGGCATTGTGCGCACCGTCTTTCTGATGTGGGGGCTGCGCCTCGCCTTTGCTTTCGGCGCCCATCCGAGAGCACTGGCACGACGCTACGGCTATGGAGAATGAGCCCATTGCCGTGGCGATCCTGGCCAAGGCACCGGTGCCGGGCTTCGCCAAGACCCGGCTCATTTCAGTCCTCGGCGCGGAAGGCGCCGCGCTGCTGCAGTCCCGCTTGATCGAGCGGATCGCCGAAACCGCGGCACGCGCCCAGCTCGGTCGGGTAACCTTGTGGGCGGCGCCGGACGAGCGCGATGCGCTCCTGCAAGCGGTTTGCGGCCGGCATAGTTTCGCGCTCCAACGTCAGAGCGAGGGCGATCTCGGCGCGCGCATGCATGCAGCGGTACGGGCGGCAAACGGTCCCTTGCTCGTCATCGGAACGGACTGTCCCGAGCTCACGTCGACGCTGCTGCAATGCGCAGCACACATTCTCCGCCGCGGAAGCGATGTTGTTCTGCTGCCAGCGGAGGACGGCGGATACGGGCTCATCGGGATGCGCAGGCCGCAGCCGGATCTCTTCAACGCCATGCCGTGGGGAAGCGCGTGCGTGCTGGGCGAAACGCGGCGCCGGCTGATGCAGCTCGGGCTGGCCTGGCAGGAGCCCGCGCTGCTGTGGGATGTCGACCTCCCCGAAGACCTCGACCGCCTACGTGCGAGCGGCATCGATTGGTAGGGGCGAGGCACTGCCTCGCCCTCTTCGACATCCGCGGTGCTGCACGAGGGCCACGCAATGCGTCGCCCCTACGGAATGGTTGGCGCTCGCTGGAAAGAAATACGAAATTCAATCCGCAAACATGGCGCCGGGCCAGGCCTTGGGTGAGGCGCGCTGATATTGCTTCGGACGTGCGATCTCGCCGCCCAGCACCTTGGCCGCGTGCCATCCCCAATGCGGGTTGTCGAGCATGGCGCGCGCGAGCGCGATCATGTCCGCCTTGCCTTCCGCCACGATCGCTTCCGCCCGCTTGGGCGTGGCGATCAACCCGACGGCGCGCGTGGGCAGGCCCCCTTTCGACTTTACGGTCTCCGCAAACGGCACGTTCATGTTGGGAACGAGATTGGGACGCGCAGCGGCGCTGATCCCGCCTGACGAGACGCAGACGAAGTCCACGCCTGCGTCCTTCAGCGCGCGGGCGAAGGCGGCAGCATCGTCGGCCGTGAGACCGCCCTCGATCCAGTCGTGCCCGGTGATGCGTGCGCCCAACGGCATGTCTTGAGGGATCGCCGCCCGCACGGCTTTCGCGACTTCGAGCGGGAAGCGCATGCGGCCCTCGGGCGTGCCGCCGTACTCATCGTTGCGCTTGTTGGAAATCGGAGAGAGAAAGCTGTGCAGCAGATACCCGTGGGCTCCGTGCAGCTCGATGGCATCGACCCCGGCGCGGACGGCACGCCGCGCGGCCTGCACGAAGCCTTCGCGCACGCGCTCCATATCGGCGGCCGACATGGCGCGCGGCACGTGCCAGCCCGGTCCGAAGGGAATGGCGGATGCAGCGATGGTTTCCCAGGCATCGTCCTCCGGCGCAAGCGGGTGGCCGCCTTCCCACGGCCGTTCCGCCGACGCCTTGCGTCCGGCGTGGGCGAGCTGGATGCCGATCTTGGCATTGCCGTAGCGCCGACAGTGCGCCACCACTTGGGCCAACGCCGCTTCGCAATCGTCGGAATAAAGCCCGAGACAACCGTGGGTGATCCGGCCGCGGCGTTCAGTCCCGGTGGCTTCCACCACGACCAGGGCCGCGCCTGAATTCACCAGCGTGCCGAGATGGGTGAAGTGCCAGTCGGTGGCGGCGCCGTCGTCAGCGCTGTATTGGCACATGGGCGAGACGACGATCCGGTTGGGAAGCTCGAGGCCGGCGAGCCGGATCGGAGAAAACAAGGCACTGGTCATGGATCGCGCGCACTCGTCCAGCAAAGTGAAAAGCGAGCGCAACATAGT
This sequence comes from Xanthobacteraceae bacterium, assembly GCA_036498105.1. GTDB lineage: Bacteria > Pseudomonadota > Alphaproteobacteria > Rhizobiales > Xanthobacteraceae > VAZQ01. The sequence goes on from DASXIG010000476.1 coordinate 4,611, forward strand.
GATCTGGACCGGGCTTTCAAACCCGCCAAGGTTCGCCCCAACGAAACGTTTGGTCGGAGGGTCAGGCTGCGGAGCGCTGCGCCGGTGCGGCGTTGGAGCGGCTGGCCTCGCGCGGAGGCGTCGGCGCGATCTCGGCCCAGCGGTCGCAAGCCTTGAACGCTTGCCGCATCTTCAGGAGAAACTCTTCCTCGCTGAGATAACGCTTCCAGCGCCCGGTGTGATAGAGCTCGACGAAGTGGGCGCGGCGCCGCTCCGCGAGTGCGCGCCATTTCTGCGTCACCTCCTCGAGGGCTTGGGACGAATGCCAGCGCGTCATGAGCACCATCGCGAATCAAGAGTGCAATGAGGCATCTTCTCGTCAAAAACGTGCACACGCAATGCGCAAGTGACTACCGCGCGCATTCGCGGCACCGGTTCTGCCCGGAAAACACATACCACGCATGCGTCTCGATTTTTCGCTTTGACGTGACAAAAGCGCGACAGGGTAGTGCGGCGAATTTGCTGATGCCCTTGCGAACTTCGGAAAGCCGGGCACTGCGACTGCGCCCCCGCGCCAAAAAAACTGACCCGCCCGGACGGGGAAATCCGGGCGGGTCGCTTTGATCGGCGCAGGGGATCGGGGGGGCGTGAGCGCCGATCGGGGCTGTAATCTCCTTCACTTGCGGCCTTGACGGCCCGTTTGACCATTAGTCGAGAGATCCGCCGAAAAGGTTCAATCGAGTAAGCATGGGGGGCAGAATCTTTTTCGGGTGTTGCCCCGGCGTCATCCCGGGTGAAAAAGCCATCGACTTCAGAAGCTTGCGCGGCTGTAGGGTAGGCAGCGACCCTGATCCGCCGCCAGACGGCGGATTACGTCACGAAACCGGCTACGGCTAAACTGACCGCCCTATGATCGGTAAAAGGGCTCAGTCCGCAGCCGCGATGAATCCCACGATCCGGGATTCCTCCTGCATCTGGTGGACGATCTTGCCGACATCGCCGGGCGGCAGGGCGCCCTCCGCGAGGCGGATGCGATAGAGCCCGCCGCCGGCCTTCAGCGGCCCCTCGACCAGGCTCGCCTTGTACGCACCGAGAAAATTGGTGATCTCGGAAGCGGTGGCCTGCGGGGCAAAGCGGACCACGGCAAAGCTACCGCGATTGACGCTGGCGAGCTTGGGGCCGCCGTTCACCGGGGCGCTGTCGTCCTTGAGCACGACGGCGGTGATCACGCCTGCCTGCACGAGAATAGCCAAGGCGGCAACGCCGGTGGCCCAGGCGAGCGTGCGCGGGGTGAAACCCGCCAGGAATTCGGAAATGCGCGCGGCGAGATCGAACGAAGGCGGGCGGCGCGGCGCGCGGGCCTCCTCGGCATCGATCGCCCCGAACAGCTTCTCCATGACACGGGCCGACGGCGCGCCGAGCGATTCGTTGAGATGGATTGTTTCCGCGAGCTCCTCGCGCACGAGCGCGTAGCGGCGCGCAAGCTCGCCGTCGGCGGCAAGCGCCCGCTCGATCCGGTCAGAATCGCGGCGGCTCAGCGTACCGGTCGCATGCCAAGGCAGCAGCATCTCAAGCTCTTGGCGCTCCGGCTCTTTGCTTATTGCGTTCATGGCCATCCTCGTTCAATTCCCTCCGCCTTGAGCAACTCAGCCAACCTCTTGCGCGCATAGAACGTCCGCGTTTTCACGGTGCTCTCCGGAATCCCCACGATCGCTGCGACCTCTTCGACCGATTTGTCGTGGTAGTAGACAAGGTCGATGACCTCCCGATGTTGCGCCGACAATCCGGCAAGACACTTCTGGATCAGCGCGCTCTTGTCCTTCTTCTCCAGCGTGAGGTGCGGATCGTCCGCTTCGTCCTCGATCGCGGCTGTGCTGTCCTCGTCGAACTCCTCCTCCGGCCGGCGCCGGAGCGCCGAGAGAGACTTGAAACGCGCGATCGCCAGCATCCAGGTCGATACCGAGGATCGCCCTTGAAACCGGCCGGCCTGCCGCCATACGTCGAGAAACACCTCGCTGATCAGATCCTCTGCCGTGGTCTCATTCCGCACGAGGCGGATCACAAACCGAAAAACCCTGACGTGGTGGCGGGCGTACAGCACCTGCATCGCAAGCCGGTCGCCGTTCGCTATTCGTCCAATCAGCACCTCGTCTGATGTTGATTGCATCGCTCTTGGGCGGCCGACTTGCCCATTAGTCGTGACGGTACGTGAATGGGTTCACGCTTCCGCCACAGTGATGGCAAGATACCCCCCAAGCTGCCCCCGACGTCCCCCAACGGGCGGCCTCGGCGCAAATTTACCCCCCGCAATGTGGCTATTCGAAGAGATGCGGGACGGCGAGGGCGATCCGCTAATCGGGCCCGCGGGTTAAGAGGCTGACGGCAGGGCACTAAACCCCCACTTACGCAGCGCGGTCGTCTCGAATTGTTCAACTTTTTCAGTTGCTTAGGCCCAAAAATACATCGAATTTCCCCAATTGCGACTCAACATGTTCGTTCCAAACGTCTGAGTTGTGGGTCGCGCGTCCGAGAACAGCACACCGCAAAAGAAAACACCCGGCGCGCTGACGCGGCCGGGTCGGGCAAACCTCTGAAGAATGCCTATCCGTACTTGAGTTACGGTTCAATTGCAAGCTTTTTTTGCCGACAGCTTTTTTTGCCAAGCTTCCGGCATTGAAGCCGGCAACGCGCGGGTCCGGGAGCGCTCAACAGTCCAGCCAACTCCCATACCGCGCGACGGTCGCGGTACTGACACGCCGCAGGGGCGAAAGTGCAGCGTGCGGTCACTCCACGGCGTTTGCAAGAAGATCCAGCGCAGCGGCGCTGAATGCATACATGTTCGACAGACGATCAGCGTTGCCGGTCTCCAGCGTGACCGCGCGCTCGCTCGCACCGACGGCGGCAATACAGCTGTGCCCGGGTAGATCGCCATAACGGTTGCCGGTCGGGCCAGTCGCGCCGCTCTCCGCCAGCGACCAGGTAGCGGAGAAGCGCTCGCGCGCGGTGCGCGCCAAAAGGAGGGCATATCCCTCCGTCGCCGGCCGCATGCCGGCCATCGCCGTATCGGGGATACCCAGAAGGCTTGCCCGCGCCATTCGCGTGTAGACCACCGCGCCGCCGAGGAAAAAGGACGAGGCACCGGGCAGAGCCAGCAGCGCTGCCGATATGAGTCCGCCCGTCGAGGACTCCGCCACGACGACGGTCGCTCCCCGGCGCTTCAATATGGCTGCTGCTCGTTCCGCTCGTCTGACGAGATCTTCCATGACCCATCGGCTCCGGCAGTTTGTTGCACGATCTTATCCGAAGCACAAACTTGGAAAACATGAAAAACCGGATTAATCCCGCCGCATCCTTGGCCGTCGCCGGCGTGCAAATTTTTGAGCGGATGCGTGAGCTACTTCACACTTTGGAGCTTCAAAAGAGCCCACTGTGTGGGATGTGGCGCAGGAATGTCCGAGTCAGTTGCCATACGCAAGCCAGTGGGGGTCCAAATGGAGATCAGAAGGTCGGCTCGCAGCCCGGCTCAGAGGCCCTCCAAAATCATCATTGGTCCCAAT
>DASXIG010000477.1:0-4296 GCA_036498105.1 Xanthobacteraceae bacterium
TGCGCACGAGCATGTAGGCGGCCATGAAATGGGTGCTCGAGCCCGGCGAGGTGACGCCGATCTTGGCGCCCTTGAGGCTTTGCGGTCCCGCATAGGCGATAGCCCTGGACGATATCGTGCCCAGGACAAAGCCGGGATAGAGGCCATATTGCAGGATCGCAACGACCGGCTGACCCTTGGCCTGCATCTGGATGGTGTGATCGAAGGTGCCAACGCCCACCTCGGCGCTGCCGCCGATGAGCGCCTGCAATGCGCGCGCGCCGCTCTGGACGTCGGCAATCTCGACATCGAGACCTGCGTCCTTGAAATAGCCGAGACGTTCGGTCACCGAGAGCGGCAGATAAAAGATCGCAGACTTGCCGCCGACTGCGAGCCGGACCCTGGTCTCCGCCGGCTTATCCTGCGCGGCCGCGCCATGCACAGCGAGCGTAAATGCGGTGATCAGCACCGTGCTCAGCAATCACTCTCTCCACTGGCTTGCTTCGCAGTCCTGTCATCCTACCATGCCGCCGGTATCAAGGGAGCGCATTGCATCATGGCAGACAACGAGCCTGTGGGGATCGTAGGAGCGGGCCGCATGGGCCAGGCGATGACCCGGCATCTGATCAAGCACGGCTATCGCGTCGTCGCACACGATATCGCGCGCAAGGCCCTGGACGCCGCGGCAGGTTTGGGCGCCGCAGCCTGCACTACCCCGGCGGAAGTCGGCAAAGCTTGCCGCTTCGTCATCGTGGCGGTCGGCTACGATCATGAAGCCGCGGCGGTCATGCTGGACGACGATGGGCTCCTGCAAACCATGGGCAGGGGCTCGGTGATCGCCATATCCTCGACCTGTACGCCCGAGCACGTGAAGATGCTGGCCGAGAAGGCGCAGGCGAAGGAGATCGGTGTGCTCGACGCGCCGATCTGCCGCGGGCAGCGCGCGGCCGATGAGGGCACCCTGCTAACACTGTGCGGCGGCGGGGACGATGTGTTCGAGCGGGCGAAACCGATCTATGCCACCTTCTCGCAGGACATCCTCCTCCTCGGTGATATCGGCGCCGGCCAGTGCGGCAAGGCCATGAACAACTTTCTGCTCTGGGTGAACGGTGTCGCGTTGATCGAGGCTGGCCGCCTGAGCGAAGCCTACGGTATGGATCTGGTGAAGCTGCGCGAGGCGCTGCTGATGAGCTCGGGCGCGTCAGATGCGCTCAGGAGCTGGGAGAACGTCTCTTTCTTGTGGGCGCTCAAGGACATGCAGATCGTTATCAGAATGGCCGACCAGGCCGGCCAGTCCATGCCCATTGCCGGCGCGATCAAGGAGCTCGTCAAGGACGCTCGGCGAATCAAGCAGACAAACTCGCCGGACTGGACCGGGCGCGCCTCTCGTTAGTTCTGATGTCGCTGGGAATTCTCTTGTATTCGGCCACTTCAGACGTCTTGTAGTACCACCCTTCGATGTAGCCGCTTGCTGTCTTCCTGACGTCAAACTGGGCTTTCACCACATCGCCGTGATTGCAGCAGCCGATATAGCCCTTCTCCTTGCGAGGACGGGATTCGGGCATCGTTTGCGCTTGCGCGTACCAGACCCTGACCCCCGGCGGCATATTGCTGTATTCGGGTTTCCAACTAGCGTGAGGGAGGCTGGCAAATGAGACCCCAACCACAACCAGGAAGGAGTGAAACGTGATTGACCCGCGGTTGTTTATCGGCCGTGCTCTGAACACCAGCAAGCAGGCACAAACCGTCCAGATGAGAAGCTTGCAGAAGAAGTTCATTGCCGCCTCCTCGCTCCATTGTTGGAGTGTGCAGCGGGTGGTTCCTGTCTCATTGACTCGGATATTGCGAATTTATTCCTGCAAGCAGTTTTCAAGTGTTGGCGCGCTCGCATCATTGACTCTGGCGCGAGCGCCCGCCTCGACCGTATTGCCAGGACCATTGGTTCTGCACGCACCACGTATTGGTACCGCTCGCGGTCATCTTGCATTGCTCGTAAGTACTAAAGCCGCAATTGACTCCATGTCCGTAGTCCGCACACCACGGACGGTGAACTTCGGCGATGCTGGGAGACGCAGGAATCATCTCCAATGCGGCAATGGCAGATAGTACGAGTGCAAGGCGGGTCATGACTCGGCTCCCTAAGTATGGGCTTCTCGCAATCTCGATCGCAGATCGGCTCGTTTTATTCCGAACCAAACACGCTGCTGCGCAGGAGCAACGAGCAGCGGGACCGCTACATCGAAACAGTGTGATCGTGGCAATAGGGGCCGCGAAAACGGGGAGCAATGTTCGAGCGCACCAATTGGTGGGGCGATGGTGTCCGCATGACTACCAGGTACCAGGGCGTAACCACTCGCTGACTGGCCGGCCTTTATACGTCCCGTTGTAGTAGGGATAGCTCCGCCAGGACTGGTCGGAAGAGTAGGAATAGCCTTGCCCGGGCTGGGCGGAATAACGGCGTGTCTTGGCTACCGCGGTTGCAGGCTGACCCATCGTGAAGATGCCGATGAGAACAACCGAAACAGCCGTGCTGATGATCCTGTTCATGGATGCTTTCCTGTTTATGCCTGTAAGGACAGGCCGCGGGGCGCGGGCCGCCGGCCCACAAACGCTTGCGATCGAGGTCCATCAGCTAACTCGATCGCGGAAATGACTTTTTATTTCAGCCGGACGCGTACAACGATGCGAAGTAAATGAACACGACAGTGTTCGTTAAAATCGCGCCCAGAAAACCAAACCCCAGAACGTAAAGCGTCCGATTTCCGGCCGGATCCGAGGAAGTGTCGTCCTGAGAAGGAACTATTGCTGATTGCAGCGGAAGCTGTGCGTGGCTCTTATCGTGTGTCTCGATCGTATCGATCTGGCTCATTGTGATCTCCGAACGTCATTGCAAGCACCTTCTCACGAGAAGACCACGTTTGTGCGGAGACTATTCCCGGGATCGACTGCGTTTTCAGCACCCGGTGAGCGTTGTTCAGTCGCGTCTTCTTTGAGATCACCAGTCGCAGCTCCAGACAGGTCAATCCAGTCCATCAGCCTGTAGTTGAAATTCTCGGTCAGAACCGGTTTCACGATTTGGAAATAAGGCGAGATGTCGAAGTCACGAGGAGTGCAGAGCGATGAGTCGCGAGCCTGCGCGGTATCGCGCTGCACGAGGTTGCTTTCCAGCCGCGTGAGCTTTGGCAGAATAGGATAACGGACCACGTCAAACGCCTGCGCGATCAGCGCGGAACAGATAATCTGGGTAGGCCTTCCTGCACGCAGTGGACTCTCGGGTCTGCGCCACAAGTGCTGCAGGGGGAGGGGGATCAGACAGCGCATGAGGCCAAAAAGATTGTGAAAGTCATAACCGAAACCGATACGCTCCATGGCATAATTGCAAACACGCTGGCACTCCTTCTCTGTCAGCCCGATAGGGCGGCAGATGCGGATGTTGCACGAGTAATATTTCGACAGAGGTGAGGACACGACCCCCTCACTAACCTCGGCCTCAACAAGGACGTCCGGATCGCCGTTTGGCACATGAGCGCTGGAAATTCTTCCGACGTAAAGCGCGGCATGGGACCAACTCGATTGCGTCAGATACTTTATTATACCCGAAATACGGCTATTCCCTTCGACTAGCAGAACGTCCCCCGGTTGGAGCGACCGCTTCAGAGCAACGATGTCGCTTTCCGTGAGATGATCATCATTTTTCCTTTGCGTTTCCAGGTAGCGGGTTAACTCCCGTCCGATGTTACTGACGAGACGGACCGCGGTGCTGTTGTCGATGTTGTGGCGTCCTCTCGGCATTGGCGTCCCATGCTCGCGTGCTTTGGGTAAAAGAGCTCTGCCACTTAGTAGACTCGCGCTTAGTCGTTTCCATTCACGGCAACACGGTGAGGTGATCGAAACGCCAAGCTCCGCCATGGCTGCAGCGGGAATAAAGGTCGATCGGATCAGTCTTGTCGAATATAGGCGCCCCTCGCCGGGAGGATGCCCATGCTGGGCTGGGATTGGTCGATGTCGAGAAGCCGCGCCCGCCTGATCAGCGGCCTCGTGTTGCTCGCGTTCGTGCTCTGTCATCTGACGGCGCACAGCTTCCTGCTTATCTCGTTTGACCGTGCCGACGCGGCCCTCAATGTCCTGATGTATTTCTGGCGCACCGCAATCGGTACTGCAATTTTGCTGGGTGCAGTATCGACGCACTGGTTAAACGCATTGTGGTCGATATACGTGCGGCGTTCTTTGCACCTTGCACGGTGGGAATTGGGTCAGCTCGGCCTCGGACTCTGCATCCCACTGCTATTGATAATGCATGTCACGAGCACGCGAGTG
>DASXIG010000478.1:0-3575 GCA_036498105.1 Xanthobacteraceae bacterium
ATCGCAAAAAATGAATGACTGCCATGCGTTAGGAAACGAATGCCCATCGTTTGTGCATTGCACATATGTCAAGTGATTAAAGTGCATTCACCCTCGCAGCTCTCCCCGAATTTCGCCCGTCAGCCGAGATCGCCCTCGATCCTTGCGCGTTACGCAGCCGATGTGAGCGCGCGCAAAATTGAACCGGACCTCGCTCAGGAGACGGTCGTAGGGCATTTGGCGGCGCTCGAGAGCGAGCTCGCGCGCTCTCGGGCATCGCGACCTTTTTCGTTGGCATGGCTGTTTGGCGAACGGGCACGACAGCGTCAGCCGATCAAAGGTCTTTACATCTTCGGCGACGTCGGTCGCGGCAAGACCATGCTGATGGACATTTTCTTCGACAGCGTCGCGGTCAATCACAAGCGGCGCGTCCATTTTCATGAGTTCATGGCCGAGGTGCACGAACGCATTCATGAGTTGCGCCAGCGAATGAAGAGCGGCGGGAGCGCGAATGGTGATCCCATCCGGCCCGTAGCAGACGCGATAGCGCGAGACGCCTGGTTGCTTTGTTTCGACGAATTTCACGTGACCGACATCGCCGATGCCATGATTCTCGGCCGGCTCTTCAAGCGCCTTTTCGAGCTCGGGGTAGTCGTGGTTGCAACCTCGAATGTGTCGCCGCGCGAGCTCTATAAGGACGGCCTCAATCGCGCGCTATTCCTGCCGTTCATCGATCTGATCGAGGAGCACATGACCTGCGTACGACTGGCCGCGCGTGCGGATTTCCGGCTGGAGAAGCTCGCGCGGGCGGCAACATGGTATGTGCCGGCGGATGCCGCGGCAGCGGCTGCCCTCGACGATGCCTGGCGGCTGCTGACGGCAGGCCATGCCGGTGAACGTCGTTATCTCAACGTCATGGGGCGCAAGGTCCTGGTGCCGCGCGCCGCGATGGGAGTGGCGCGCTTCTCGTTTCGCGAGCTTTGCCAGGAGCCGCTTGCCGGCGCGGATTACCTCAAGATTGCGCACGAGTTTCATACCGTCCTTATCGACGGGATTCCCATAATGGATCATGCGCAGCGTAATGAGGCCAAGCGCTTCACCATTCTCATCGACACATTCTACGACAATGCGGTGAAGCTTCTGGCATCCGCCGATGCCGAGCCTGCCGCGCTCTATCGGGGGAGTGAAGGCTTTGAGGCATATGAGTTCAAGCGCGCGGCGTCGCGCCTGATCGAGATGCGCTCGCAGAGTTATCTGGCACGGCCACACGGCCGCGGTCATGCGGTCGCGGCTGATTCCACGACGGGCCTTGTGGAAACGTGATGTTCAGCAACACCGGAGGGCGCCTCAACAAAGGCTGATCGGTGCTGACGGCTTGAATGCGAAGCCCGAAAAGGGCTATGAGCTAGCCGCCTCTCCACTTGCCACTTGCCACTTGCTCCGACCCGAACTGCTCTGACCCGAGGTCTTTCCGCTGAGGTCTTTCCCCACATGGCGCGTCCCAAAATTGCGTTGATCGGCGCCGGCCAGATCGGCGGCACGCTGGCCCATCTTGTCGGCCTCAAAGAGCTGGGCGACATCGTGCTGTTCGATATTGCAGAAGGCATTCCGCAGGGAAAGGCGCTCGACCTCATGCAGTCCTCGCCCGTGGACGGCTTCGATGCCAGTTTCCTCGGCACCAATTCCTACGAGGCCATCGACGGGGCGAGCGTCTGCATTGTCACTGCAGGAGTTCCGCGCAAGCCGGGCATGAGCCGCGACGATCTTCTCGGCATCAATCTCAAGGTGATGGAGCAGGTCGGCGCCGGAATCAAGAAATATGCGCCGGGCGCCTTCGTCATCTGCATCACGAATCCGCTCGATGCCATGGTATGGGCGTTGCAGAGAGCGTGCGGTCTGCCGAAGCATATGGTCGTCGGCATGGCGGGCGTGCTCGACAGCTCGCGCTTTCGCTACTTTCTTGCCGACGAGTTCAACGTCTCGGTGGAGGATATCACCGCCTTCGTGCTCGGGGGGCATGGAGACAGCATGGTGCCGCTCATCCGCTATTCGACCGTCGCCGGCATTCCGCTTCCCGACCTGGTGAAGATGAAATGGACGTCGCAGGCGCGGCTCGATCAAATAGTTCAGCGCACACGCGATGGCGGGGCCGAGATCGTCAACCTGCTCAAAAGCGGCTCGGCTTATTACGCGCCGGCAGCCTCGGCCATCAGCATGGCGGAGAGCTTTCTGAAGGACAAGAAGCGGGTTCTTCCCTGCGCTTCCTACCTCAACGGCGAGTACGGAATAAAGGATCTCTATGTCGGCGTGCCGGCCATTATTGGAGGCAAGGGCGTGGAGCGCATCGTCGAAATCCAGCTCAACGGTGCGGAACGTGCCATGTTCGACAAGTCCGCGGAGGCGGTGCAGACGCTGGTGGACGCCTGCAAGAGGATCGCGCCTCATCTCGGAAAATGATGCACGTCGGCATGAGTTGATTGCCGGCGGGACCGCCGCGGCGGCAGAGGGGAAAAGCTCGGCATGAATGTTCACGAGTACCAGGCCAAAGCGGTGCTGCGAGACTTCGATGTGCCGGTTCCGCGCGGCGGGCCAGCGTCCTCGGTCGAGGAGGCGGTGAAAGTCGCGCAGGAGCTCGGCGCGAAAACGTGGGTGGTGAAAGCGCAAATCCATGCCGGTGGACGCGGCAAGGCGGGCGGCGTGAAGCTGGTGCAGTCGCTCGAGGACGTCCGCAAGGAAACGGCGCGGCTGCTCGGCTCCATTCTCGTCACCCATCAGACGGGCCCGCAGGGAAAAGAGGTCAACCGGCTCTACATCGAGGAGGCTTCGCAAATCGAGCGCGAGCTTTATCTGTCGCTGCTCGTCGACCGCGAAAGCTCTCGCATTGCCTGTGTAGCCTCGGTGGCCGGCGGGATGGACATCGAGGAGGTCGCCCGCACGCAACCCGCGAAGATCGTGACGTTCTCGATCGATCCGGCAACCGGCGTCATGCCGCATCACGGCCGGCGCATCGCGCAGTCGCTGGCCCTGCGCGGCGATCTCGTCAAGCAGGCGGAAAGGCTGGTGTCGCAGCTGTACACCGCATTCACAGCCAAGGACATGAGCCTCCTGGAGGTCAATCCTCTGGTCGTAACCCGATCCGACCGGCTCATCTGCCTCGATGCCAAAATGGCTTTCGACGACAATGCGCTTTATCGGCATCCCGACATTGTGGCGTTGCGCGACCTGACCGAAGAGGACGCGAAGGAAATCGAGGCTTCGAAATACGACCTCAACTATGTCGCGCTGAATGGCAACATCGGCTGCATGGTCAACGGTGCCGGTCTCGCCATGGCGACCATGGACATCATCAAGCTCTACGGCGAGGCACCGGCGAACTTTCTCGATGTCGGCGGGGGAGCCACTCACGATAAAGTGGCAGCAGCGTTCAAGATCATCACGGCCGACCCGAAGGTCAAAGGCATCCTGGTCAACATCTTCGGCGGCATCATGAAGTGCGACGTCATCGCCGAAGGCGTGGTGGCGGCGGTCGGCGACGTCGGCTTGCGCGTGCCCCTGGTGGTGCGGCTCGAAGGCACAAACGTGGCACGCGGGAAAGA
>DASXIG010000479.1:0-6826 GCA_036498105.1 Xanthobacteraceae bacterium
TCAGATCGGATAGTGCGATCCCTTGTCGAGCCGGCGGGTGTCGAGGACCACATTGCGCTCGAGAAAGCGCACGCCCTGGTCGCCGATCCGGAGGCGGTCGTAGTATCTGCCGATCACGAACAGCTGTGTCTCGCCCGAGTCGATGTGCGAGTTGATTCCGTCCAGCATGGTCCGGTAGCAGGCGAACGACGACGTGGCCTTTGCCTCGCTTTGCGAGCTATCGACTTCCACCGTGTAGACGGTCACATGCCGTGTCAGCCGACCGTGATCGGTGTTGTGCTTGGGCAGCATCTCGATCATGCCTCTGAGTCCCGGCACATCCTGCTCGTACCAGGTCATCGACTTGCGGATCTCGGGGCTGTAGGTCGTGATGCGATAGCTGAACTCGAGCGCGCAGAGATCGAGCCATTCCATGAACTTTTCGTCGTCCATCAGCAGACAGGCACGATAGATCACGTCCTCGATCGCGCGTTCCACCGTTTTGAGCTCGGTCGGTGCGACGATATTCATGATCGATCTCTCAGGCTCCCGCTGGCATCGGGGCTATTCGGCGGCGACTTGCGCCTCGAACAACGGACTTGATGGCGAGCGCCCCATCCGCCGCGACCATTCGGTGTAGAAGTGTCGCATGCCGATTTCGTCATGGATGGTATTGTTCTCGCGCCGGCCATGCAGGATTCGCCGCGGCGTCGCGCCCGGCCGCATGCTGACTCCCTGGCCGGTAATCCCAAGAAGATCCTCGTGCAAGTTGCGCCCGAACGGTCCCCAGATGGTGTTGTGATCGCGAACCCGCTGCGCCTGCTCATCCTGGGTGTCGCTCCTCAGCCCGAGACCGCGAAACTCGATCATGACCCGGTCGGGCCCGATCGGGGTCATGGTGTCGACGCGCAACGACGAGCCGCGAATGTTGTAGGTCGCTCCCGGAAACAAATCGACCATCTTCCAGCCGTTCCGCGGCATGCCGGGAAATGACAGAACGCGGTCGCTCGCGCCATGATAGGCGTCGTATTTCACCTCCATCGAGCCGACGGTGCAGTGCCCGTTGGGAAAGGCCGTGTACTGTCTCTCGAAATAGCCCTTCTGCAGCATGCTCGTGGCGCGATTAAAATAATGCATGTAATCGTGGTAGAACTCGCTGTTGGTATCGTGCCACAGCTTGTAATTGCTCGAGATGATCGCTTTGTGGTAATGAAAAACCGCAAGCGGCTCGCTGTCGAGCTCTTCCTTCATGATGTCGAATGCCGACCCGATGTATTCCGACAGAGGGCCTGCGTTCGAATTCAATGAGACCCAGACAAACCCTCCGTGCGCGACCTCGCATGAGAGCTGCGTGAGCGCCACGTCCTCTTTCTTCAACCGGTCCTGATACCCGGCCTTTGCGCGCGGAATGTCGACGCAACGTCCGAAGCAGTCGAATTGCCACGCATGGAACATGCAAGTCATGCGGTTGGCGTTCCCCGAAGGCTCCGCAACGGTCAAGCTGCCGGACGGCTGGCGTATGATAAGGTTGCCGCGGTGCGGACAGACATTCAGGAATGCCCGAATCTTGTTGTCCGAACCGCGCACGATGACGATGGGATCGCGCGCGACAGTAAGGGTGCGGAAATCGAGCGGGCTGGGCAGCTCCGATTCGTGCACGGTCGCGAGCCACACTTTTTTCCAGATCTTCTCGAGCTCTTCCTCGAAGAGGCCCTGGTCGGTGTAAATTCGGCTGTCGACATACGGGATCGCCTCGCCGCTATCGTAGCCAACGGTATCCATCTGCGCCGTCATTCAATGCCTCCGCTGCGTGGGTGACCGCATCCGGCCAAATTCTCGCCGGTCACCGTGTCGCGATCCGCAATAAGACGGGCCGCGCGCCTCGAGTTTGGGAGGCATTATAGCCGCCCTCGATTTTCCTGCAAAAATTCACACCCCGCATATCGCCATAGGTGGGGGCTATCGCGTCCGCTGTAACAGGCGGGACTATCGGATGTCCCGATTTGGCAAAAACTTGCTCTGCCGACTCCACTCAGATCAGCATCCGGCTAGTGAATGCCAGCACCACCAGGAGCACGAGGCCGAGCGTAAGGCTCCAGGCGATGAGCTTCTTCTCGACGGGCAGGAGCGGCTCGTACGGCATCTTGCCCATCTCGTCGATCATGTTGGGTTGCTGTTCCGGCATGGTATCTCCCTTTCAACCCGTGACGAGCGGTGGTTTCAAGCCGCCGAAAAAGATAAGCGAGATCACCAGCCCCACCCAGATCACGAATCCGAACAGGGTAAGCAGATAGACAGCGGCCAGCCGGCCGATGCCTTCCTCCCAGAGCTTGCGGAAATTGCTCATAACGCCAATCGTGAAAAACGTCAGCACGAAGAAAATGCCGCGGAAGGTATTGGCCTCGAGCATCGCGGCCTTGACTTGCGCTGCGACCGCGGGTGAAGCGGCAAGCGCCATGAACAGGATGACGAGGAATGTTACGACATAGCCGATGATGAACTTCGGAAAACGTTCCCAAATTTCCCCAATTCTTGCCGTCTCGCCTTTTCGTACGTCGATGTGCTTGGTCCAGATCCAGGCGAGCACGAAAGCCCACACGCCGATGAAGATGTCGATGAACACCTTCAGGGTGGCGGCGGTGCCGAGGATCCAGCCGGGCTGGTACTTGATCCCCTGCGCGGCGGCATTGGCCAGGATGAGCGACTCGGCGATGCTCCCGCTCGCCACCGCTGCGCCGTCGGTCTTGACCGACAGCGCCATCCATGCGCCCGCTGCCATCGGCTGCTGGTCGAGGAAATAGCTCGCTGCAAACGGCAGGATGAGCAGCTCGACCACGGCGAAGATCACCACCAGCGACGATACCATGATCGCCACGACCGGGCGTGCGCGGATGGCGCCGCCGGTAGCGATTGCGGCCGATACGCCGCAGACGGCGATGCCCGATGCCAGCGGGGCCGCCCATTCCCGGCTGAATTTGAACCACACGCGGGCCACGTAATAAACGACCGACCAGAATATCAGATAGGCGACGATGATCGAAGCGAGGCCGAGAAACATGAGTGAGGTCGCCAGGCTCAGCTTTTCCGCCGACACGATCCCAAGGAAGCCGCCGAGCAGGACGATGGCGATCTTAATGTACAGTTCCGGCCGAATCGCCTCATGCATCCAGGCAGCGAGACCCGGCAGGAAATTCCCGACGATCAGCCCCAGGACCAGCGCGACGACGAAACCTCCCTCGGCTGTGAGCCTCAGCGACCAGCTGATGCCGAATTTCTGCATGTCGGCCGGCGTGTTCACCGCGAAATTGGCCCAGCTGCCGATGATCCAGCAAACATAGCTGATCCAGAATACCGCGGTGAAAGCCAGCGCGAAGCGTGCCACGTCGATGCGCAGCGCAGCCGCACCTGCCGTCATCAGCACCAGCAGGCCCACATAGGTGGCTGCGAGCGAGCCGACGCCGCCCAAGCCGGAATACGCCTTCGATATCGGCGCGAGCGCCTTGCTCAGATCCGTCCAGACGGAGGTGGTGACCACCCACCCGAGAATGTCCACGCCCGCGAGCAGGCCTAGGGCAAGAACGAAAATGAAGAGCCCGATGACGAGCGAGAGCAGATCCTCACTGAGCCCATTGCTTTTGGCTGTCATGTTTCCTCCCGCTTATCCACTCGGGCGGTTCGACCTCTTCGTTGTGCAGAAATCTTGGAGCTTTAACCCTCCTCCAGGCTTCCGTGACCCAAGCCCCTGGCGCGGCCGCGATCACACCGCCCACTGCAGGATGTGGTGTACGGGCAGCTTGCTCATGCGCCATTCGCCCGTCTTTGCATCGTATTCCGAACCCGTGAAGACATGCCACTCGGCATCGTCCAGCTTAGGATGATCGGCACGATAATAGTAGCCGGGCCACCTCGTTTCCTGCCTGAAGAGCGTGTGCCGGGCCACCGACTCGGAGGTGAGAACGCGGTGATGGAGCTCCCAGGCCCTTTGAAGCTGGTGAAGGTTCTCGGCCCCGAGATGCTCGAGATCCTCCTTCAGCATGGTCAGAAGCTCCATGCCCCGGTTTAGCAAGTGCTCGTTGGTGATGTAATAGGTCGTGTAGCCGCCGACGTATTCGTCCATCAGCTTCTCCAGCCTTTGCAGGCCGTGGAGGGGCAGCAGGTAGTTCGGCGAGACAGTCCCGGCGACGATCTCGTTTCTGCCGATCTTGTAGTTTTCCAGGGGCTTGAAGATTATTCGCGCGAGCTCCGCGACGCGTTGCTCGTCAACCTCCGGGGTGGCTCCTTTCAGATCCATGATGTATTTGACGGCAGATTTTCCCGCGATCCTTCCTTCCGTGAACGATCCCGACGAGAACTTGTGCGCGGAGCCGCCGATCGTGTCCCCTGCGCCGAACAGTCCTTCCAGCGTGGTCATGCGGTTGTAACCCCACTGATAGTCGTCCGGCGCGCAGTCATCGGGGCCGCTCGCCCACGCGCCGGAACACGTAGCGTGGGAGCCCATGACGTAAGGTTCGGACGTGGTCAGCTCGGATGCTCTTTCCTTGGGATCGATGTTCTGTGACGCCCAGACGACCGCCTGGCCTATCGTCATATCGAGAAAATCTTCCCAACCGATCTCCTCCTTTTCGGCGGTATCGAGAACCTGCTGCGTGTGCATGTAGATCGGCCCCCTGCCCGCCTTCATCTCTTCCAGCATGGCGTGGTTTCGCAGGCAGGTCGGCATCGGCTTGATGTCGGCGTAGTTGCCCACCAGAGCCTTGATCTCATTGAAGCGGGTGATCTCGTAATTCTCCCCGTAGGCGTTGGTGGCATGCGACTTCAGAAGCAGGAACCAGGCGCCGACCGGGCCGTAGCCATCCTTGAACCGGCAGAGAACGATCTTGTTCTCCATCTGAATCATTTTGGCGCCCGCCTCGATCAAAAGACCGTAGGCCGATGCGCTGCTCCAAGGCGCATACCAGGTCCTTCCCATGCCTTCCCCGACCGCCCGCGGCCGGTAGATATGGGAGGCGCCGCCGGCGGCTACGATGACCGCTTTCGCCCTGAAAACGTAGAAGTGCCCGGTCCGCACGCTGAACCCGACCGCGCCCGCAACCCTGTTGGGACGCGTCCTGTCCATCAGCAGGTGCGTCACCATGATCCGGTTGTAGACCTGGGTGGCGGCTTTCGCGGCGGCTTCGGCCACGATCGGCTTGTAGCTCTCGCCGTGGATCATGATCTGCCACTTGCCCTCTCTGAGATAGCGGCCGGTCTCGGGATTTCTCATGATCGGCAGACCCCACTCCTCGAACTTGTGAACAGTGGCATCGACATGCCGGGCGATGTCGTAGACGAGATCCTCCCTCACGAGTCCCATCAGATCACCGCGGGCGTAGCGCACGTGATCT
Source organism: Xanthobacteraceae bacterium (assembly GCA_036498105.1). Lineage (GTDB taxonomy): Bacteria > Pseudomonadota > Alphaproteobacteria > Rhizobiales > Xanthobacteraceae > VAZQ01. The sequence continues at coordinate 5,364 of DASXIG010000479.1, forward strand.
TCCGGCTGGTTTTCACCCCATTGCATGCCCATGTAGCAATTGATCGCGGAAAGGCCGTGGGCGACCGCGCCGCTTCTCTCGATGTTTGCCTTTTCGACCACTACGATCTTGAGGTCGCGGCCCCAATATCTGGATTCGTAAGCAGCCCCGCAGCCGCCAAAGCCGCCGCCTACGACGAGAATGTCGGAATCCACGAATATGGTTTTGCGGGACGAAAAGAATCCCATAGCTTCACACCTGCAATTTTTTACTTCTTGGCGGAGGAGAGCGTAGGCAGCGCCGCTACCTTGAGTGCCGTAGGTTCATGGGCAAGGAGCGGCGAGCGCAGAGCATTCGCGTCCGGCGCTTCGTAGTCGCCTGGTGCCTTGATCGAGCCCCATGGCGTGGTCCTGATGGGAAATGTAAACTCCTTCACCCGCCCGTCGCGATATTTGATCTTCCAGGAGACCGATCCTTTTTCCTTTTCCCGGAGAACCCGGACCTTGTGGCCCATGGGCGCGAAGTCTGCATAGCCGCGCACGTCTATCGCATGCTGCGGGCACGCTTTCACGCAGGAGTAGCACTCCCAGCAGAAATTGGGCTCGATGTTGTAGGACCGCCGGTGAACCGGGTCGATATGCATGATATCGGAAGGACAGATATCGACGCACTCTCCGCAGCCGTCGCATTTCGTCATGTCAACGAAGGTGGGCATGCCCGTCACCCCTTGATGTTGCTGGTCTTCGCGGGAGCCGGGAGGTCGGAGGAGCCCATTGCCTCCTCCACCCTTTTCTGGAAAGCCGCCACCGGCTTGTAGAACATGTGCGCGAACTTCGACCACGGCACTGAAACAAAGAGCAGCGTGGTGAAGAAGAGATAGAGCACCAGCAAGACTGCGCTTGCGAGACCAGGCCTGTGGACCGTTTGAACGAGGTGCCACAGCAGCCCGAATGCCACGCTCGCCAGCAGGCTGCCGACAAACAGGTCAGCAGGGATCAGGCGCAATGGCGACTGCTTTTCATAGGCGACGTTTACCTTCAGAACGAAGAAAAACCATAGCCCACCGGCGAGCACCATGAGGCCGCCAATGGTCCACAGCGCCGTCACTGCGGCCGGCGTGCGCGAGGCCGTTATATATACAAACACCATCAGGAACGTGGTGATCAGGTAGATCACGAAGCCGTACATTATCAGGAGGTGCGAAGCCTGCCTCTGCCATTTGCAGAACTCGCCTGAGATCACAACTTCCTTCCCAATGGTCCTGGCCGCGAGCGAAGCGATCTCCCATCCCGCAAGCCGCCTCTGCGCCGCGGCCTCTGCTTTCTTCCTTCGTAGACTGAAGAATTCTGCGCTTCGCTTGTGATAAAGATCGAACAACGTTCCAGCCGCAACCGCCAATATCATCAAGACCACGTAGAGCTGCATGAGAATAGGGGGAATGTATTGCGAGAGGACGGTGAAGGGATTGCTGGAGAACATCTTAC
>DASXIG010000480.1:0-3499 GCA_036498105.1 Xanthobacteraceae bacterium
ATCGATGCCTGCCGCCCCTGGCACTGGCGCGACAAGTTCCCGAGGGTGAACGTGCCGACGGCGGAGGAACGCCGCATCGCGCAGGAGAAATTCGGTCACCTGTTTCGTTAGCTATGGGTGCTTGCAACCGGGCATTTTTCGTGCGTTTGCTGTAGGTTGCCGGCAGCTTCGACGGAGAGTTCCGAATGCGGCGTCTCATTATCGGCATGACCGGATCGACCGGCGCCATCTTCGGCGTGCGCATGCTCGAGGCGCTCAAGGCAAGCGACGTCGAGAGCCACCTCATCATCAGCAAATGGGCGCAACGCACGCTCGAGCACGAGACCCGCTACACCGTGGAGCAGGTGCGCGGGCTTGCGAACGTGGTGCACAGTCCCGGCGACATGGGCGCATCGATCTCCTCGGGCTCGTTCAAGACCGACGGAATGGTGGTGATGCCCTGCTCGGTGCGCACGCTCGGCTGCATCGCCAGCGGATACGGCGAGCATCTCGTGCACCGCGCCGCCGATGTCGTGCTCAAGGAGCGCCGGCGCCTGGTGCTGGTGGTGCGCGAGACCCCGCTCTCCGAGGTGCATCTCGAGAACATGCTCAAGCTCGCGCGGATGGGAGTTTCCATCGTGCCGCCGGTGCCGGCCTTCTACAACCATCCGCAGACGATCGACGATATCGTCAACCACATTGTGGCGCGCGTGCTCGACCAGTTCGACATCCCCGCGCCCTTCGCCAAGCGCTGGGACGGCCACATGCATACCGCCGCCAAGATCGCGACCGTCGCCGGCCCCGGTGCCAAAAGCGCAACGTAAGGAGAGAAACGATGCCCCAGTTCACCTACGATCACATCCATCTGCGCAGCCCCAATCCGGATGCAACGGCGCAGTATTACGAGCGCATGTTCGGCGCCGAGATCGTCCGCACCATGCAGCAGGGCAAGCCGCGCATCGACCTGAAGCTCGGCGGCGCCAACATCTTCATCGCACCGGTTGCTCCCGGCGAGGGGGTTAACCCGCCGCCCAGCACCCCGTATCAGGGACTCGATCATTTCGGTCTCTCCGTGAGCAACATCGACGCCGTGGTTGCCGAGCTCAAGGCCAAGGGCGCCGAGTTCACGCGCGAGCCGACCACGGTGCGCCCGGGCGTTCGCGTTGCCTTCCTGCGCGGCCCGGAGGGAGTCTCGATCGAGCTCCTGGACCGCAACGTGTGAGGTCACGCAATGCCCGAGAAGCAGTTTGCGCTCACGCGCACCGAGCAGGAATGGCGCGACCTGCTGAGCCCCGAGCAATACGAAGTGATGCGGGCGCACGGCACCGAACGGCCGGGGAGTTGCGCGCTCAACTACGAGAAACGCGCCGGGTCTTTTTTCTGTGCGGGATGCGGACAGCCGCTGTTCGTCTCGAAGACAAAGTTCGAGAGCGGCACGGGCTGGCCGAGCTTCAACGATCCTGTCCCGGGCTCGGTCGAGACGACAACCGACAGAAGCTACGGGATGGTCCGCACCGAGGTGCACTGCAGCCGCTGCGGCAGCCATCTGGGTCACGTCTTCGATGATGGGCCTCCGCCTACCCATCTGCGCTACTGCATCAACGGCGTGGCGATGAATTTTCAACCCGAGCAAAAGTAGGAACCCCATGATCGATCTCTACGCCCTGACCAGTCCGAACGTGCAGAAGATCTACATCATGCTCGAGGAATGCGCCCTGCCCTACAAGGAGCATTTCGTGGATGTCTGGAAGGGCGATCAGTACAATCCAAACTTCCTCAAGCTCAATCCGAACGCCAAGATCCCGACCATCGTCGATCACGAAGGGCCGGGCGGGCGGCCCTATACCGTGTTCGAATCCGGGGCCATTCTGCTCTATCTGGCCGAGAAGACAGGCAAGTTCCTGCCGAAGGACATGGCCAAGAAATACGAAGTAATCCAGTGGCTGCTGGTTCAGCTTACCAGTGTGGGCCCGATGTTCGGGCAATGGACCCATTTCAAGCTGTTCTCGCCCAAGGGCAACGATTATTCGATGACCCGCTACACATCCGAGATAAAACGCCTGTACGAACTCCTGGAGCAGCGGCTCGGGGAGGCGCAGTACCTCGGCGGCGACGAGTATTCCATCGCCGACATCGCAACCTTCCCGTGGACGCGCAATCACGACGCTCAGGGCATGAAATGGGACGATCACCCCGGCCTCGCGCGCTGGTTCAACGCGATCAACGAGCGCCCGGCGGTGAAGGCGGCGCTTGCCAAGGTCGCGGCGATCAAGTCGACGCGCGAAACCGCCTCGGACGACGACAAGGACCGTTTCTTCAACCGCGGCCGCTACGCCCGCGCGTGAATCAGTGATGGGTTGTAGGGTGGGTTAGCAGTACAAGTCGGCTCTCAGCCGACTTGTACTGCGTAACCCACCGAAGCACGCGCTGGGCACCTATTTGCGGATTACCTTCCCGGTGTTGCGGTGGGTTACGCTATCCAGATCCGCTGCGGGCGGCCGATTTGGATAGCTAACCCACCCTACAAAACACGAATGAATGCAGATGTGAGGACAATGGCAGCGCCGCCGCAAATCGAAACGCGCCCCGGTATTGCCTACGCCAACCATGATGGGGTGTCGCTCGCGGGGGATCTTTATCTCCCCGCCGGCGCCGGACCGTTTCCCGCGCTCGTGGCCGTCCACGGCGGCGGGTGGCAGGCAGGCGCGCGCAGCGCCTTCCAATACTGGGGTCCTTACCTTGCCGAACGCGGTTATGCGCTCTTTGCCCTGAGCTACCGGCTGGCGAAGAAATGCCACAGGATGTTCCCGCAGGCGGTGCAGGACGTGCTCGCCGCCGTGCAGTTCGTGCGCGGGAACGCCGGCTCGTTCAAGCTCGATCCCGAGCGCATCGCGCTGTTCGGCGCCTCCGCCGGGGCCCACCTCGCGAGCCTCGCGGCGCTCGGCGGCGAGAGCGCGATGTTCAAAGGAGGCTATCCCGGCGATGCCCACGCGAACGTCAGCAGCAAGGTGAAAGCGTTCATCGGAGTGTATGGCGTCTATGACGTGACCGAGATGTGGCAACGCTACACGCTGCAGAGCCCGCGCGAGAACAACATCGAGAACTTCATGGGGGCCGCTCCGATGGACGACCCGCGGATCTATTTCGAGGCCTCGCCCATCAACTACGCGACTTTCGCCAACAATCAGGCCGGCGTGTTCCTCAGCGTCGGCACCGAGGACGATCTCGTCGATCGGCGCGCCCAGACCGATGTCTTCCTGCTGCGCCTGAAGCAGGCGAATTTCTTCGTGCGGCCGTGCATCGTGCAGGGCGCGCCGCATTACTGGCTGAACGATCCTATCGACGAGGCGCGCAGCTATTCCGGCTTCATGGCGCCCCGCCTGATCCGGTTCCTGAAAGAGCGGTTGTAAGGAGCGAGACTCGTTTCATGGCGCGAACCGGTTCAAAAAAACCGAAGGCGGCGGTCGTGCCCGAGCTGAAAGTGATCAGCGGCGGCAAGCCTGCGGCGCGAGAGCAGGAC
>DASXIG010000481.1:0-2415 GCA_036498105.1 Xanthobacteraceae bacterium
GCGGCCATCGGGGCGTCCGATCCAGTGGAGCGGCCGGGATTAAGCGGGTTGCCTGCGAACGCTGTCAATCCAGACCAGCGACAACCGCAAGGCCGGATTGACCAATCCCCGATCCCAGCTACGCTGACGCCCCTTCGCGGCGGCTGGGAGAGTTGGATGGAAGCGACAGTGACACATGCCGGCGCTACGCCGCGCGAGCTCAGCGGCGCAGGCATCATCGCCGCGATCAAGGCGAGCGGGATCGAATATATCCTCTCGGTGCCCGACATCGTCACCAGCGCGGGACTTTTAGCACCGGTAGCCAAGGATAGGGACCTCCGCCTCGTCCGCGTCTGCAAGGAAGACGAGTGTATCGGCATCGCCACTGGGCTCGCCTATAGCGACAAGCGCGCGCTGGTCCTGATCCAGCACACCGGATTCCTCGATTCGATCAACGCCATCCGCGGCGTCGCGGTGGAGTATAAGCAGCCGATCTGTATGATGATCGGACTGTTGCAGCACGATCCCGAAAAAGCGCCGAAGGAATCGCCGCGCTACGGCGTGCGCATCGTCGAGCCGATCCTCGACGACATGGGCATCGCGCATCACCTGCTCAGCGTCGATTCCGACATTGCCAAGATCAAGCCCGCGATCGACAAGGCCTACGCCGAGTCGCAGCCGGTGGCATTCCTGGTCGGGCGGAGCCCCAAGTCATGATGAAACGTGACGAATGCTTTCGCATCCTGGCCCGCCACATCACCGACGAAGCGGTGATCACGACCTACAGTTCCGCCGTCGACTGGGTCGAGGTCAGTCCACGGCCGCTCAACTATCTGTCGATCGGCGCCATGGGGCTCGATTCATCGCATGGCCTCGGCCTGGCGCTCGGCCGACCGGACCGGCGCGTCATCGTCCTGCAAGGCGACGGCAGTCTTTTGATGAACCTCGGCAGCCTGGTGACGATCGCGGCGGCAGCGCCGAAAAACCTCGTCCACTTCGTCGCCCACAACGACACCTACGAAGCCAACGGCGGCCATCCGATTCCAAATCCGAAAGTGGATTTCGCCAATATCGCGCGGTCGGCGGGTTACGCGGCGACCTACGACTTTTCCGACCTGCGCATGTTCGAGCAGCAGGTCGCGCATGTGCTCGAACAGGACGGACCGGTCTTCGCCACGCTCCACGTCGCGCCGTCGAAGCCGCTGAAATACGATTACGCGAGCTTGTACGATCCCAAGAAGCGCGCGGCGTTCAGGGAAGCGTGGAGCAGATAGTTTAGTGGTTCTTACCCAGCCGCTGCGCCAGATCGTCGAGTTGATCGAGATTGCGGTAGCGGATGCTGACGACGCCGCCCTCGCCGCGATGCTCGATGCTGACGACAAGACCGAGCGTATCGGACAGGCGCTTTTCCAGCGCCAAAGTGTCGGCGTTCTTGTGTGCCGATGATGTGCGCGCTTTCGCCGGCGATTTACCAGCGCGGCCTGCCTTCTCGCGCGCTATCTCCTCGACCTGGCGTACGTTGAGACCACGCGCGACGATTTCCTCCGCCAGCCGCTCCGCATCGTGATGGCCCACCAAGGCGCGCGCGTGACCGGCGCTCAGCCGGCCGGACTGGATATGCTCCTTGACCCGATCGGGCAGCGTCTGCAGCCGCAGCATGTTGGCAACATGGCTGCGGCTCTTGCCGACCATACGTGCGACGTCGTCCTGGCTGTGGCTGAAATCGCGTATCAGCGCGCGATAGCCCTCGGCCTCTTCCAGCGGATTGAGATCGGTGCGCTGCACGTTTTCGATGATGGCAAGCTGCAGCGCCTCCTTGTCGGTGGCTTCGATGATGACGACCGGCACTTCGTGGAGGCCAGCGCGCTGCGCAGCACGCCAGCGGCGCTCGCCGGCGATGATCTCGAAGGCGTCGGGCGTGCCGCGCACCGGCCGCGCCACGATCGGCTGAATCATGCCGCGCTCGCGCAGCGAAGCCGTCAGTTCATCGAGCTCAGCCTCGGAGAACATGCGCCGCGGATTGCGCGCATTCGGCCGCAGCGACGTGGTCGGTGCTCGCCGCTGGCCGCGCGGACGCTCGGCCGAACTCTCGGTGCCGACGTCACCGATCAGGGCTGCAAGTCCGCGGCCCAATCGCGATCGCGCTGCGTCCTCCGCCATCGCCGCCTTCCCTGGAGTTTCACTCACAAGACTATTCCGCGTTTACTGTTGCACGTTTCTTGGCGACCGCCGGCAATAGCTGATCACGCTCAACTGGCGAGCAGTTCTTTTTCGCGCTGAATAATTTCGGTCGCCAGCCGCAGATAGGCTTCGCTGCCGCTGCATTTGAGATCGTAGACCAGCACCGGCTTGCCGTAGGACGGCGCTTCCGAGACGCGCACATTGCGCGGAATGATGGTGTCGTAGACTTTCCGGCCCATGAATTCGCGCACGTCG
>DASXIG010000482.1:0-1597 GCA_036498105.1 Xanthobacteraceae bacterium
AAATCGACGACCAGGAGCCGTCCGCCCGGCCGCAACACCCGCACCGCTTCGCGGATGGCGCGCGCGCTGTCGTCGAGGAAGTGCAGCACCTGATGGATGATGACGACGTCGAACGAATCCCGCGGCAGCGCCAGATCGTAGATGTCGCCTTGCCGCACGCTGCAATTCTTCAAGCCGGCGCGATCGAGCCGGGCGCGCGCCAGCGCCAGCATGTCGAGTGACAGATCGAGGCCGAGGCCGCGCTCGATGTCGTGTGCGAACAGCTCCAGCATGCGGCCGGTGCCGGTGCCGAGATCGAGCAGCGCGCGGATCGGCTTGTCGGCGAGCGCCGAGCGGATCGCGTCTTCGACGGCGGTGTCGGCGACGTGAAGTTTTCGGATGCGGTCCCACTCGGCGGCGTGGCGGCGAAAATAATTCTGCGCCGCGGTGGCGCGCGCGGTGCGAACCGCGGCGAGCCGCTCGCGGTCCCGCGCGATCACCGGATCGTCGGTATCGAGCCGCGTGATCATCGCGCGCGCGATGTCGGCAGCGCTGCCGCGCTCGCGCAAACGGAAGAACGCCCACGAGCCTTCGCGGAAGCGCTCGACCAAGCCGGCCTCGGCGAGCAGCCGCAGATGGCGCGAAAGACGAGGTTGCGACTGGCGCAAGATCTCGGTGAGGTCGGAGACCGTCAGCTCGGCCTCGGCGATCAGCGCCAGGATACGCAATCGCGTGGCTTCTCCCGCTGCCTTGAGCATTGTGGTCAGGGCTGGAAAGGCGAGGGGTTCGGTGTCCATGGCGCGCTTGCTTCGATTAGATATAAAGATATCTTTATAAGATTAAGCGCCCCCTTGGCAAGAGGCCCGATGGGACCGGTCCCAAGATCGATGGGATCATGCCCGTTGGGATCGTGGATCCGCTGCAGTGGGGACTCACAAGAAGCATTCGGCCGCGGGCGTGGGTGCGAAGGCGCAAGCGCGGCACACCAATGCGCGGCTGGACTGTGAGGCGCAATTTGCGGGCGTGTTCCGGGCTGGGGAACTCTGCGGCCGTTAGGAATAAAACTGCGGGGTTTTTGGAATAGAGTCCTGACCGCGAACGTCACGCTATCTTCACATCGTCCTATCTTCACATCGTCTTGGCGTGGTGCCATTTTGGCGAGGTTGGTGGTCGCCAAGTTGCGCGCCTCTCGAGGCGTCGTTCGTGTGTGGGAACCGAGATCATGCCCAGCCACTAAGTCGTTTTGTCCGTTTCGGGAAACTTCTTCGTCGTGACGCCGTTGGACTGTTACCGGCCGTCTCACAGGGGGAATTTCATGCGCACCCGAATCATTCATCTCATCAATCCGAAGACGGATTCGCTTACGACGCGTCCGATCTACCTGAATCGGGCGCTGTACTCGCTGCTCGCCGGCCTCCTCGCCGTCGCCGCAGCCATTCCGGACGACCAATACGAAGTGGTGCTGACCGACGAGAACATCGAGCCGATCGACTTCGATTTGCAGGCGGACCTGGTCGGGATTTCCGCGATGACCAGTTATGTCAACCGCGGCTACGAAATTGCCGATCAATTTCGCGACAAGGGTGTGCCCGTGGTCATGGGCGGCGTGCATCCAAGC
>DASXIG010000483.1:0-8529 GCA_036498105.1 Xanthobacteraceae bacterium
AGGAAGCCGAGCTCACAACGTTTTTCTATGGGCGGTACGGCGTGGATCTCTATGGAAGCTCGGTCGTAACTACGCGGTCCTTTGCGGAGAAGAATCCCGAGACGGTGCGAAAATTCATTCTCGGTCTGGTGCATGGGCTCAACACCATGATCGCCGACCAGAATGCATCCATGGCTTCGCTCAAGACTTATGACGGATTGTTGAACGACGAGATCGAAAAAGAACGCATGGTCATCTCGCTGCGCGACATGCTGGTCACGCCCAATGTGCTGAAGAACGGTTTCAGCGCAGTCGACCCGCAGCGCCTGGAGCGCACCTTGAAGCAGGTTGCGCCGGTCTTCAACATCACGCCGCCTGCCGCTTCCGACGTCTATACCGATCGCTATCTGCCCCCGGCCAATGAACGGGCGATCCGCGCCTGGACGCCGCCCGGGAAATGACGCGGGCTCAAATTCGCAAGCAGCTCACGCCGTTCATCTCCACGCTTGCGTTGTTCGTGGTCTGGGAGGCGGCCTGCCGGGCATTCCGCATCCCGACCTTCATTCTGCCCAGGCCTACGGAGACGTTCGCAGCTCTGGTCGAAAACTGGCCGGGCATATGGCCGAACGCGCTGCATACGCTGATCACGACCCTGATCGGTTTTGGCGCCGCAGTTGCGGTCGGAATGCTGCTTGGGATTACGGTCGGCACTTCGGCGCTCGTTTATGACGCCATCAATCCGCTCCTGATCGGATTTAACGCCATTCCGAAAGTCGCCTTGGTGCCGATACTGGTGCTCTGGTTCGGCATCGGAACCGTGCCGGCGGTGATCACCGCCTTCCTCACGGCCTTCTTCCCCATCGTCGTCAACGTGGCGACCGGGATTGCGACGGTCGAGCCGGAGCTCAGCGATGTGCTGCGTTCGCTGGGGGCGAGCAAGATCGATATCGTGAGAAAAGTGGGTGTCCCGCGCTCCATGCCGTACTTCTTCGCGTCATTGAAGATTGCGATCGCGTTGGCCTTCGTCGGCGCCGTCGTTTCCGAATCGATCGCGTCGAATGTGGGGATCGGGTATCTCATGCTGTCGGCGAGCGCGACCTTCCGCATTCCCCTGGTGTTTGCCGGATTGTTGGTGATCGCGCTCATGGGCATTGTGATGTATCTCGCGGCGGCGCGGCTCGAGCGGCGTTTCGCCTCGTGGGCGACCCGCGGCTCCGAGATCGGCGGCTACATGGGCGGCGGCTGAAGGCGCAAAGCAAGAGGAGAGGGCGCGGGGATGAGCGACTTGGCGGCGTTGCAGCGGGATCTCGTGACCGCGAACCACATTCTGGCGCGCGAAGGGGTCACCGATGCCCTCGGCCATATCAGCGTGCGCCACCCCGATAGGCCCGATCGTTTCTTTCTGTCGTGCTCGCGCAGCCCGGAGCTCGTCACGCTCGACGACATCATGGAGTACGACCTCGACTGCAACCCGATCGATCAGCGCGGCCGGCCCATGTATTTCGAGCGGCCGATCCATGGCGCGATCTACCAAGTGCGCCCCGACGTCATCTCGATCGTGCACAATCATGCCTACGAGGTCATTCCGTTCGGATTGACGCGGAGGCCGCTGCGGGCCTGCGTGCACCCGGCCTGCGGGATCGGCACGCACGTGCCGGTCTGGGACAGCCGGACATCGTTCGGCGACACCGATCTCCTCATCACCAACATGGAACGGGGCCAGGATCTCGCGCGCGGCATGGGCCGGCATAATTCGGTGCTGCTGCGCGGCCATGGCTGCGTTGTGGCAGGTGCCGGTCTCAGGCAGGCCGTGCTCAATGCCGTGTACTTCAAGGTCAACGCCAGCCTGGTGCTGCAGTCCATGCAGATCGGCGACGACATCACCTATTTGAGCGAGGGGGAGATCGAGCTGACCAAGAAGCTCGTTTATGCGGAGAACTCGGTGACGCGCATGTGGGACTACTGGTCGCGCCGCTGCCGGGATCTGACCTAGCGTGCGTTCGTGGGAAATGAACTATCGCAAATGGACGCATGGTTGAGCATGTGGCCCCTGGGTCCCGGATCTTCGCTCGCCCGGCGAGCCGGGCTCGCTCGTCCGAGACACGTAGCTCCTCGTGTCCCGGCCGAGTGCAGTGAGGGCGTCTTCGCAGCGCAGACAAGTTTACGCAGTCTGCGCAAGCTTGACATGCGTCCGGAGCGAGAGCCGGGGCCCAGGGGCCACACGATTGAACCCATCAGCAAGAGGGTTGTGCCCTTGCTCTTCGTCATCGGAGCTGCTCTCTGCTGCACTGCAACCGCGGTTACGGCGCAGGAATGGCCCGCGCATCCCGTGAAGGTGATGGTTCCCTACGGGCCTGGCGGCATCAGCGATACGCTCGCGCGCGTGACGGCCGATCGATTGGCCAAAACATTCGGCCAGCCGTTCGTGATCGACAACCGCGGCGGGGCAGGAGGGGTCATCGGCACCGAAGCGGCGGCGCGTTCCCCCGCTGACGGCTACACGCTTTACCTCGCCGGCGGGGCGCAGCTTACAGTGAATCCGCTCGTCAAGAAGCTTCCCTACGATCCGCTCAGGGATTTCGCGCCGATCAGCATGGTCAGCATCAACGGCATGGCGCTGACGGTGCATCCCGATCTGCCGGCGCGCTCGGTGCGCGAGTTCATCGATTACGTGCGCGCGAACCCCGGCAAGATCAACTACGCATCCGCCGGCCTCGGGCAAAGCAGCCATCTCACGCCGGCGGCGTTTGCCGCCCGCGAAGGTCTCAACATGGTGGTCGTGCCCTACCAGAGCACGCCGCAGGCTCTGGTCGGACTGCTGTCGGGATCAGCCCAGGTATTCTTCGGCAATGTGTCCGATGTGCTCGAGCTGGTGCACACCGGGAAAGCACGCATGCTCGCCATTTCCACGGAGAGGCGTGTGGCGCAATTCCCCGATATCCCGACCGTTTCCGAAACGGTGCCGGGTTTCGTAATGACCGGGTGGATCGGCTATTTCGCGCCTACCGGCACACCACGGCCGATCATCGCGCGCCTGTCCAAGGCTCTGGTCGCGATCTGCCGCGAGCCGGAGCTGGCGAAAACCATGGCGAATGCCGGGGTCGAGGCGGTCGGCGACACGCCGGAAGATTTTGCCGCGGCCATTGCGGCAGATCTCCCCATCGTGCGCGCCGCGGTGGAAGCCGCCGGTTTGTTGCGGAAGTGAGAGTCGAGCACGAAGTTCACAGCGTAGGGTGGATTAGCGAGCGGCCGTGTGGCCGCGAGCGTAATCCACCGCATCGGTGGGTGGTGGGTTACGACGCGCGAAGGCGCGCGCCTAACCCACCCTATGTATTGGCATCACACGCTCACGGATGCGGCGGCGAGAGTATCGGTCTCCATGTCGTCGTCGCGCACCGCGCCGATGAGCTCGGTAACCTTCTTGATCCCGCGCTCGTCGCACCAGGCTTCCAGATCATCGATGATGGTGATCAAGGCCGTGGGATTTCGGAACCCGGCGTAGCCAATGCCCACCGCGCTCGCGCCCGCGAGCATGTATTCCACAACGTCCTCAGCCTTGGTCACGCCGCCAATTCCGATGACCGGGATTTTGACGATCTTGGCGACCTGATAGACCATCCGCAGCACGATCGGCTTGAGCGCCGGGGAGACCAGCCCACCGAACTTGTTGCCGAGCGCGGGACGGAAATTGTCCGTCCGGATCTTGAGCGACAGGAAGGTATTGGCGATCACCAGAGCATCGGCGCCGGCGTCCTCCGCCGCCTGGGCAATGGAGACGATGTCGCCGGCGTTCGGGGAAAGCTTGACCCATAATGGCTTGGTAGTCGCCGCGCGGATGGCGTGTATCACCTTCCTGGTGTGATCCTCGTGCATGGCAAAATTGCCGCCGGTGGCGTTGCGCGTCGGGCAGGAAATATTCGCCTCGATCACGTCTACATCCGGGACGCTCAGCTCGCGCGCGAGCGCGGCGAAATCCTCGACGCTTTCCGATGACACGCTGACCACCAGCGGCGGCGTGAACTTCGCATATTCGGGGACGATGTGATCAACAAAGTACTGGATGCCTTTTCCCGGCAGCCCGATCGATTGGATGATCCCCGCTTCGGTTTCGGCCATTCTGGGGGTCGGATTGCCCACCCGCGGCTCGCGGCAGATCGTCTTTGCGACCAGCGCCCCAAGGCGATTGAGGTCGATGACGTCGTTGTATTCCCACGAGAAGGCGCCGGACGCGGGCTGCACCGGATTCCGCAGCGTGACGTCGCCGATCTTTACGGAAAGATCTACCACGCCACGGCTTCCTGCATGTTGAATACGGGGCCGTCGCGGCAAACACGCTTGAGGACGCGGTTTCCATCCACCTCGAACGTCCGCACGCAGACATAACAGGCGCCGAACCCGCACACCATGATCTGCTCCATGGCGACCTGGCCGGGGATGTCATGCTGCTTTCCCAGCCGCTGCATGAGCTTCAGCAATCGGTTGGAGCCGCAGGTGAAGAAGGCATCCGCCTTGCGCTCGGCGATCAGCTGCTCGAGGATATTCTCCACGTTCTCGACCGCGCTGCTGTTGTCGGAATCGACGACCGTAATCGTACGGGCGCCCACTCCTTCAAACAGCTCCTTCGACATGACCACGCTCGGGTTGCGCGCGCTCAGGATCGCGGTCACCCCAACGCCGTGCTCGGCCGCCAATTGAGATAGTGGCGCCAGTGTCGCCAAGCCAACGCCGCGGCCGAGCACCACGATGTTCTTCCAGCCCGGCTCGAGCCTGAAACCCACCCCCAGCGGTCCGGCAATGTTGAATTCATCGCCGGGATTGAGCATTGCCATCCCACGCGTTCCGCGTCCCTCAACCTTGTAGAGAAACTCGATCTGGCTGCTCGGCCTGTCGACCCGGTAGACGCTCATCGGGCGGCGCATCCAGACCTCGGCGCCATCGGGGGAGGGGCAGAGGAGGTGAAACATCTGCCCGGCATAGGCCCTGAGCGCGTGCGCGTGCACCTGAAGAACGATGTGCCTGTATTCCTCGTTCACCGCAACGTTGGACATCACGGTCCCGATGAATTCGCCGACCAGCCGCTGCGGGTAGGGATCAACGTCGCCGATGCGGAGCGCGGAGTTGGTGTATTTGTCGCCGGGCCCAGGCGGCACGGTGCCCGCGTCTCTCGGCTGTGTTGCGGGATTGCGGCTTTCAGCTTTCATGGCGGCCAAACAGCATCGTAACGTTGATCCTGTGGTTTTCATAGCCGTTCGCAAAGCGCGGCGCATCCGACCTGTGGAAGAGGCGCGACTCGAACAGGACGGCGCGGTTCTCGCGGTACGGCACATGCGATGTATCGTCCCGGTGCCTTGCCATGAACTCCGCTACCTGTGCATTGTCGGACGCATAGTCCTTCATCTGCCAGCCTGGAGGCGGCGGGATGCGGCAAACGCTCAACCCTCCGCGAGCGGGATCGAGGTTGGCCTCCCCGGGCGTGAGCCAGAAATTGAGACTGATGGCGCCGTCGTCCGCGTGGGCCTCGACGGCCGCATCAGAGCTTAGAGCTTTGAAAGCCCACGCCTGGGAAAGCGGTCGTTTGTCGAGAAGCTGGGGAAAGGTCTGCCGCAGCTCGTCTGCGACTTGCAGGAGGAGCGGGCAAGCCAAGCCATCCTCCAGATAGGAGGCAACGAACCCGCCGATGTGGCTGAAATCATGCCATATCGTGCTTTCGAGCAGATACTGCTTCAGCCGAAGCAGCGCCTGGGGCGTCAACAGGCGGTCGAAATAGACCGCCCGCCGCTCCTCGAAGAGCCGCGTGAGCGTTGCACTATCTGTCCGCTCGCTCACGGCGCGTCCAGTAACCTCCGGCGCGCCGCAAGCAGTGATGGCGCAGTTGTAATCGTCCCCGAGCCTGGCGATCTGCTCACCCGACAGCTCCGCGGGCTCCTCCGGAAAACCTTCCGCTACTGACGCGTATGCCCTGGCCAGGGTTTCAAAGTGCTGGCCGTCACGCCGCCGCCCGGCCAGAAAGCGAAACTGCTCAGCGTCGTGCAGCAGCTTGCCCCGGGTCGCCGCGGTCAATGACCTCATGGCAATACCGGTTCGATCCTCGCCGCGCCTGAGCTCGTAGGTGCGCGCAAAATGATCAAGCGCTCGGCCCCGCTCGCCTTCTGCGAGCCACAGAAAACCGAGCGCGCGGTGCGCGTCGTAGCAGGCGGGATCGAGCGCGCAGGCGCGACGGAAGTCCTCGATGGCTTGTCGCGATTGACCCAGGGCCTGGAACGCGGCGGCGCGGTTGAAATGCGCGGCCGTGTAATGCGGTTCGGCTGCGATGACTTCGTCGAAGCATCTGATTGCGGAATAGGGATCGGCTCGGGCAGCGGCTATGACGCCGAGGTTATGCGTGATGCTCGCGTGGCCGGGAGAAATCAGCAGTGCGGCACGATAGGCCGCTTGCGCTTCGGCGAGCCGGCCGGCACGGTGATGCGCGAGCGCGTCGGCGACCAGGCTGCTGAAATCATGGGGGGCGAGAGTGAGCACGGCGGTGGCTATCCGGCAGGGAGAAAGTTGGTGGGTTCTGTCTGCACGGTAACATATGTATCGTTTTTGTTCCTGCTACACGCTTCAATACCGAGACCCTCCGCGTCGTCATCGCCCGCGCAAGCGGACGATCCGGCAATCACCGGAACGTCGGAGCGGCGAGCTTACCTCACCTGGGATTACTGCTGAAGCGGGGCATGACAACCGAAGGATTGCCTTGTATTCTGGCTCAGGATCCGCGGAGAGCTGCCATGCAAAAACTCGTGCTGGAGACGACGGCGCCATTTCAGGGGCTGCCGGAGCTCGTGGCCTGCGACGAAGGCCTGTTTGCCAAGGAGGGCATCGAGATCGAATGGGCCGACGTGGACGAAGGGGTGTCGCGGCAAGCTCACACCGATATCAGCAGCCCGAAGAGCCTTGACCCATTCCACAGTCATGGCCGCATGTTCGAGCAAGGCAAGGCGGACATGTACAATGCCTGCGAATGGGGCAATTACTGCCGGGTTCAGGACAGCAAAGTCGGCAGCCGGCAGGTCGGACGACGGGGCATTGTTACCTTTGCGGCGCTCGCGGTCTCGCCGCACTCGAGCATCTACACCCCGCAGCAACTCGCCGGCCGCAAGGTCGGCGTTCCCTTCTATTTCGGCACGCACTACCTTGCGCTGCACATGCTGGAAGGCTTCCTCACCCGCGACCAGATCAACGTATGCAGCGTGCCGCACGGCTCGGGCTACCGGCTTGATCTCCTGCTGCGGGGCGAGGTCGATGCAACGACCTTGACGGAACCCTACGTCTCCTTCGCGGAGAAGATCGGCTGCCGGATGGTCTGCACGGCGTTCTATCACGGCACCGAGGTCGCATCCGACCGGATCGATGCGGAGACCTATGCCGCCTTCAATCGCGCGGTGCGCGCAGCGGTCCGCCGCATCCGGGCGGATAAGCGCGCCTACCTGCATTATTTCATCGACTATCACAAGCGCACCGATCCGGAGATCGGCAAGCTCAGCATCGATGACCTGCGCGAAAGTCGCGTCGTGGTGGCCGACCCCGCGCCCATTCCGGCGGAAGAGCTGCAGCGGACCTACGAATGGGTGCGGAGCTGGGGCATGCTCGAGCGGACGGCGTCTCCTTTCGCGCTCGTTGACCAGCACATTCAGGAACGCGCGCACCAAGCCGCGTGAGCAGGACGTCAGGCGCGGGCTTGACCCGCGCATGCATCTTCTTCTGAAGAACACTCTTGATGAGTCGGATGGATTGCCGGGTCAAGCCCGACAATGGCCGTCGGAATTACCGCGTGCGTGGAATAAGTCGGTTCATTCCGATGTCGGTCTGCCAGACCTTGCGGTGCGCCTCCAGCATGTACGGGAGCGCGCGTTTGCGCGATGCCACGACGGCGTCGTAGTCGACAATGAAGTGCCGCATCAGGGCGGCGACCTCACGCCGCAAGGCATCCTCGTCGATGGTCGTGACCTTGCGTTGCTTCATCACCACGCGGCCGTCGACGATCACGCTCTCCACGCCGCGGCCGGCTTCGGTATAGACGAGCTGGCGGGCGGCGCTGTTGTAGGGAAGATAGGCTACATCGTTGAGATCGATCAGGATCATATCCGCCTTGTAGCCCGGCCGAATGGCGCCGAGCGTGCCATCGAGACCGGCGGTGCGCGCGTTGCCCAGCGTTGCGTGGCGCAGCACCTCGTGAGCGAGGCCAGGCCCTGGCTCCGGCTCGCTCACCGCCGCCAGCAGACAGAACATCTTCATCGCTTGGAATACGCTTTGCACGTCGCTGCCGCTGCAGTTGTCGCAACCCAGCCCGAGCCGCACGCCGGAGTCGCGCAAATCGCAGACCGGCGCGATGCCGCTCTTGAGCTTGAGATTGCTCAGATGATTGAGCACGATTCCGGCGCCCGCGGCCGCCATGCGGTCGGCCTCCGCGCGCGTAATCCACACGCTGTGCACGATATTGAGACGCGGCCCGAGCAGGCCGGCGCTTTCGAGATAGCTGATGAGAGACCCGTCGTGCTCCGCAAAGAG
>DASXIG010000484.1:0-15018 GCA_036498105.1 Xanthobacteraceae bacterium
CTGCACCAGCGCGAGCGCGCCCGAAATGTTGTCGAAGAACACCGGCACGCGTCCCGAGATCACGTCGGCATAGACCGCCTGCGCGCTGCGGTAGGGCACGTGGGCGAGATTGGTGCCGGTCATCATCTTGAACAATTCAGCGGAGAGGTGCTGGCCGGTTCCGTTGCCGGCGGAGCCGTAGTTGAGCTCGCCCGGTTTCGCCTTCGCAAGCCCGATCAAGTCCGCGATCGACCTGACCGGCAGCTCCTTGTTGACAACCACCACGAACGGATAATCCGCAAGCATCGCCACCGGCGTGAAGTCGCGGATGGGGTCGTACGGCAGCTTGGAGAACAGGCTCGGATTGACCGCCATGCTGCCGTTGAGCCCGAGCAGGAGCGTGTAGCCATCTGGCGGCGCATGCGCGGCTGCCACGGTGCCGACGAGCAGCCCCGCGCCAGGACGATTGTCGATGACGAAGGGCTGGCCGAGCTGTTGGGCGAGCTGCGCTCCGATCAGCCGCGCAATGATGTCCGTTCCGCCGCCGGGTCCGGTGGGGACGATGATGCTGACCGCCCGGTTCGGATAGTCCTGCGCCTGCGACGCACGCGGCGTACATACGCTCACGCACGCGATGAGCGCAGCGGCGATGGCGCGCGCATGCAGGGTCACGGCGGCAGGGACGCCGCATAGGCTGCGAGCGCCAGCATGTCGTCGGCGCTCAGCTTCTGCACCACCTGCTGCATCAGGGCTGCCGAGGTGCCGACGCGCTCGCCGTTCTGCATGTTCCAGAGCTGGCGAACGAGGTAATTGGGGTGACGGCCCGCAATCCCGGGCACCTCGCCCAAGCCTTGCAGGCTGAGGCCGTGACAGATGCCGCACGGGACCGTCGTGCCGCCGCCGCCCGTCGTCGCGAGCTCCTTGCCGCGCGCGACGCTGCCCTTCGGCACATACGCGACAAAGCCCGCGCTGGGATCGCGATAGAGCACAATCTCCTCGTCCTCCGGCACCTCGATGATGCGGTTGCCCAGCGGCTCGCTGCCGCCATCGGGATGGACGAGGCGCTTGTTGCCGAAGGCGATATAGGATCGCGGGACGGTATCGGTCTCGACCACGCGAATCCACGGCGTGGGCTTGAGCGCGGCAAAATATTCGGCCGCCTCCTTGATCTCGGCATCCGTGATGACCTTGGCCATGGCCACCATAGTCGGGCTGAACTTGCGGTCGCCCGTCTTCCAATCCTGCATCTGGCGAATGAAATAAGGCGCCGGAAGCCCTGCCATGTAGGCGGACTCGTCGTGGCCCGTGCCGGTGGGAAGGTGACAGGAGCCGCAGGCACGGACCTGCATGTCCTTGTTGCCGTATTGCACGATCCTCGGCATCGGCGGGTACTTGGCGGGATACCAGTTCGGAATATCGTACATGTCGTCCGCCTTGGCGCGCGCGATCGACAGCGTGCTTCCCGGCGGCGCAGGTCTTACTCTGCTTCCCTCGAACCTCGGAGGAGGCTGCACCTTTTCCGTCACCGGGAACGCCCAGTCCGGCTTTTCCGCCGCGGCCGCGACGGCCGGGAGGATGCACAGGGCCGCAATGCCGATCAGGCTGGTGTTCATCTTGCCTCCGCTTTGTTGCCTCGAACCTTATGCCAACCGATCTTGCCCTCAAGCCTGCTGTAATGAGAGGTTCGGCCAGGATCAGGAGAGCCCGGATGGCGCGCTCGCCGCAAGCTGTTGCCGACCACTACCGCCGCCGCGCGCTTGGAGACGTGATCCTGTCGGCGCTGAAAGCCGCAGGCAAGGACACCGAGCATCTGACGCCGGACGATCTTGCACCGATCGACGAATTCCACAACGGGCAACGCAACGCAACGATCCGGCTGGCGCGGCTCGCCGCGGTCAGCGGTTCCGAGAAAGTGCTCGACGTCGGCTGTGGCATCGGCGGCCCCTCGCGCTATCTCGCCAGCGCGTTCGGATGCGAGGTCACCGGCATCGATCTGACCGCCGAGTTCGTCGAGCTTGCGCGCATGCTCTGCGCCCGCACCGGACTCAGCGATAAGGTCAGCTATCGCCAGGCGGATGCGCTCGACCTGCCGTTTGCCGATGACTGTTTCGACCTGGTGTGGTCGCAGAACGCGGCCATGAACATTGCGGACCGCGCGCGGCTCTACGGCGAGATGCGGCGCGTACTCAGGCCCGGCGGACGCGTCGCTATTCAAGAAATCGCCGCCGGTCCCGGCGGCGAGCCGTTCTATCCGACGCCGTGGGCGAGCGAGAAAAGCATCAGCTTTCTGTTCACGCCGGAGGAAACGCGGGCCACCCTGGAGCGCGTGGGACTGCGCGTCCTCGCCTGGCACGAAGCGACCCAGGAAGCCTTGGAGCAGGCGGTATCGCGCGCGCAGGCGGTCGAGAACGAATCCTTGCCGCCGCTCGGCCTGCATATCCTGATCGGCCCAGAGTTTCCGATCATCTCCAGGAACATGCTGCGGAACCTACGGGAGCAGCGGCTCCGGCTGCTCAACGCGGTGCTCGCTGTGGAATAAGCGAAGGACTTATCAGATGAAGAGAGCAGCACTGACCATTTCAGCCGCCATCCTGACATGTATGGCCTTGCTGTCCGCCGGCCTCGCGCACGCGCAGCCATACCCGTCACGACCAATCACCTTCATCGTGCCGTTCGGCGCCGGCGGCCCGGTGGACACGGTGGCGCGAATTTTGAGCGAGTCGATGCGCCGGTCGCTGGGCCAGCCCATCATCATCGAGAACGTCACCGGCGCGTCGGGCACGCTGGGGGTGGCGCGCGCCGCCCGCGCGGCTCCCGACGGTTACAGCGTAAGCATCGGCAACTGGCCTTCCCACATCGTCAACGGCGCGATCTACACGCTCCCCTACGACGTGCAAAAGGATTTCGATCCGGTCGCGCGGCTGCCGAGCAATCCGTACGTGGTGGTGGCGCGCAAGGACCTGCCGGCAAGCGATCTGAAAGAGCTGGTCGCATGGCTCACGGCAAACCCGGACAAAGCGACCCAGGGCACCGCCGGCCCCGGCTCCGGCCAGCACGTGAGCGGGATCTACTTTCAGAAGGTCACCGGCACCCGGTTTACGTTCGTGCCCTATCGCGCCGGCTCGTCCGAGATCATGCGCGATCTCGTCGCCGGGCATCTCGATCTCACCTTCGATCAGGCCATCACAGCGCTGGCGCATGTACGCAACGGCTCGGTCAAAGCTTTTGCCGTGACCTCGAGCAATCGGCTGGCCGCCGCGCCTGATATTCCGAGCGTGGACGAGGCCGGTGCACCGGGCGTCTATGTTTCGACTTGGTACGGGCTCTGGGTTCCGGCCGGCACGCCGCATGATGCCGTTCGCAAGCTTAGCGCGGCTGCGATGGATGCGCTCGCTGACCCGGTGGTGCGCCAACGTCTCACCGACCTCGGCCAGGAGATCCCGCCGCCCGAGCAGCAGACGGCGGCGGCGCTCGCCGCGCACCAGAAGGCCGAGATCGAGAAATGGTGGCCATTGATCAAGGCCGCCAACATCAAGGCGGAGTGACCGCGCGTGGACCTGATCGTCCGCAACGCGAGGCTTTCAGTTCGCCCAGGGGGCGAGCCGGTCGACATCGGCGTGGAAGGCGGCCGCATCGTTGCGATCGAGCCCAGGATCGCCGCCGACGCCAAGGTTTACGACGCCCAGGGGTGCCTCGCCTGTCCCGGGCTGATCGAGACCCACATCCATCTCGACAAATCGCGCATCATCGATCGCTGCGCGCCGCAGGAGCGCAACCGGCTCAGCCCGGTAACGGGCGTCAAGCCGCTGAAGAAGGGCATGTCGATCGAGGACGTGCGGGCGCGCGCCGAGCGGACGCTGCAGGAGTGCATCAAGCACGGCACCACGCGCATGCGCACGCAGGTCGAAGTCGATCCCGGCATCGGCATGCGCGGCTTCGAGGGCGTGCAATCGCTCATAGCCGACTACAAGCGGGCGATCGACATCGAGGTTTGCGTCTTCCCGCAGGAAGGCCTGATCAACTATCCCGGCACGGAAGAGCTTCTGGTGCAAGGGCTCAAACGCGGCGCCCGCGTCCTCGGCGGCGCGCCACGCTACGATTCTGACGAGGCCGGCCAGATCCGACGTATTTTCGAGCTTGCCCGCGATTTCGACGTGGACATCGATTTTCATCTCGACGTCGGCCCGACAGCCGATGCGATGAACATCCATCTCGTTCGCGAGCTCACGGAGCAATACAAGCGCGGGGGACGGGTGGTGGTGGGGCACATGGCCAAGCTGTCGCTGCTGCCACCTGAGCAAGTAGCGGCCCTGGGACGCAGCCTCGCCAATACCGGCATCGCGGTTACCGTCCTTCCCACCACCGATCTGTTCCTGATGGGCCGCGACCGCGATCATGCCGTCGTTCGCGGGGTGGCGGACGCAAACCTTTTATGCGAGCACGGCGTGACCTGCTCGCTGTCGTCCAACAACATTCTCAACCCTGCCACCCCCTATGGCGACTGCTCCCTCATCCGCATGGCGAATCTCTACGCCAATGTCCTCCAGCTCGATCGACCCAACCAGCTGCGCGACTGTTTTGGGATGCTGACTGAAATGTCCGCGCGCCTGCTCAATCTACGGGATTACGGCTTTGCGCCGGGCCGGCCGGCCGACATCGTCATCCTCAATGCGCGAAGCCCGGAGCAGGCGATCGCGGAGATCGCGCAGCCGCTGGCGGCGTTCAAGAACGGCAGGCAGACGGTCGCATGGCCCGCGCCCACCCTGTTTCGACCGTAAAGCGGGTTAGCGTCCGAGCTCGCCTTCGGCGAGATTGGCCGCGTAACCCGCCGCGGTGGCCTAAGCGTAACCCGCAGCGTTGCGGTGGGTTACGCCGCAAACTCGGCTGCAAGCAGCCGATTTTGCAGCTAATCCATCCTACGAAATTTCCATGAACAAGAAATATCAGGTCGTGATCGTGGGCGGAGGACCGGTCGGGAAGGCGCTCGCCGTCGTCCTCGGGCTGCGCGGGATCTCCTGCGCGCTGGTCGAGCGCAGCACCGGGCTGCAGCGCATCCCCAAGGGGCAAAACCTCACGCCGCGCACGCTCGAGCACTTCTATTTCTGGGGCATTGCCGACGAGCTGCGGGCCGCACGTGTCTTGCCGCCCGACTATCCCATGGGCGGAATCGTCGCATACAAAAATCTGATGAGCGATCATTGGTATGCTCCGCCGCAGCGCGAGCTGGTGCGGCCCTACTATTTCCAGGCCAACGAGCGGCTCCCCCAGTACCGGATGGAAGCGGTGCTGCGGAAGCGGCTTGGCGATCTTCCCGCCGTGGACAGCCATTTCGGATGGTCCGCGGAGACGATCACGCAGGACGAGCATGGGGTGCGGGTCAGCATCGCCGAGCAGGACGGATCCGGCCGGTATGTTCTGGAAGCAGACTACGCCGTGGGCTGCGACGGCAGCCGGTCGACCGTGCGCGAGCAGGCCGGCATCGGGCGCAGCGGATCCGATTTCGATCAGCTCATGGTGCTCGCGGTATTGCGCTCGCGCGAGCTGCATGAGCGGCTCAAGCGCTTTCCTCCGCGCTCCACCTACAATGCGCTGCATCCTGATCTGCAGGGATACTGGCAGTTCTTCGGTCGGGTCGATGTCGGAGAGGAGTGGTTCTTCCATGCGCCTGTGCCCGCCGACACCAAGACCGACAACTACGACTTTCAGGCCCTAATCCAGAAGGCCGCCGGGCTCCGGTTCGCCTGCACGCTCGAGCACGTGGGGTTCTGGAGCCTGCGCGTGGCGGTCGCGGACACGTATCAGGTCGGGCGCGTGCTCATCGCCGGTGATGCCGCGCACAGCCATCCGCCCTACGGCGCGTTTGGGCTCAACAACGGGCTCGAGGACGCGATCAATCTGGGATGGAAGCTCGGCGCGCGGCTGCAGGGATGGGGAAGCGACGCGTTGCTGCAATCCTACAGCGACGAGCGCCGGCCGATCTTCCGGGAAACCGGCGAGGATTTCATCGCAGGGCGGATCCGGTCCGACCGCGACTTTCTGGAGCGCTATAGTCCGGAGCGTAACCGGGAGGAGTTCGAGCAGGCATGGAAGGCGCGAGAGCTCGGCGCCGGCGAGCGCGTGCTGTCCTACGAGCCGCACTATGAAGGCTCGCCGGTAGTGCTGGGCCCGGAAGGCGGGGTGTGCAGCGCGCACGGCACCCACATGTTCGAGGCGAGGGCGGGACATCATCTCGCCCCCGCAACCCTCTCGACCGGCCGCGACGTGTTCGAGGAGCTTGGGCCCGGCTTTACGCTTCTGGCCTTCGACTCCGACGACCAGACTGTCCGGAATTTCGAGAAGGCGGCCGCCATGCTTGCGGTGCCTCTCAAGGTTGTGAGCGACAGCTATCGCGACCGCCGCCAAGCCTATGAGATGCGCCTCATCCTGGTACGGCCCGACCAATACGTAGCCTGGACCGGCGACAGCGGCCCCGATGACGCGGCGCGACTCATGTCCACGGTGACCGGGCGGGCGTAACTATGACGCCATATCGAGGCTGGGCAAAGCATGTGGCCCCTGGGTCCCGGATCTTCCCCCGGGTCAAGCCCCGGGTCGTCCGGGACACGAAAATCAGTTGGACGCGCTTGCGGCGAGCTGCTCGCCGGCGGGCTGGGTGCGAGCCGCTACAGCACTGTCCTTCGTCTTTTCATCTTGCGCCGTCGTGGCTGTTGCCTTGGCGCGGTCGAGCACGCGCTCGCGCGCGGCCACGAGATCGTCGCGCAGCTTCTTGTCCTCCTCAGCCGTCAGCAGCTTCGTTCGAGGCGCCTGCTCGACTCCGAACACGGATGGATAGGCGGTTGCCGCAGCCGGACGCCTGGGGGCATTCGCCGGCTCGCCTCCCGCCCAGGCAGGGATGTTATCGGCGAGCAGGTGCGAGCGCGGGGACTGCCCCGCATCCGTTCGCGGGCTGGATGCACAGCTGCACAAGACCATTGCAAGCAGAAAGCAAACCAGTCCACCGGCAATCACGCGAAGCGACATGGCCGACGATTGAGCGGACCGGTTGGCTTTCTCGTGAGATTGTCATGTCCGAAAGGCGGCGGATTACGTCTGAGGGGGTCTCGATCGGAACGTGGATAATTTTTCCATAACGGAGGCCGTGTAAAAGGTCACAAGCAACTATATCGGCAGCTCGATCTCGATATTCAGGTACGCGTCTACCTCGGCGCGCTGGTCCGGGTAGAGCACGATGGTCGAGGTTTTTTCCTCGATGATCGCGGGGCCTTCAATGCGGGTTTCCGGCGGCAACTCCGCGCGGCGCCATACCGGCACGTCGCATGCCTCCTTCGCACTGAAATGGGCTTGCCGCACTTGCTGCGGTTTCGCATGCACGCTGCCCGGCGCTGCACAGCCCTTGAGCAAAGGCTTGGCGATCGGAGCAATCGCGGTCACCTGAAAATTGACGATCTCGACCGCTTCCGCCTGCGCCATGTGCCCGTAACGGCGCGCGTGCGCCGCATGGAAACGATCTATCAGATCGGACAAATCCTGCGGCCCGGCAAGGCTACGGACTTCGACCGGCACCTCATAGGATTGACCGCGGTAGCGCATCCCGGCCCGCCGGCGGGTCAAGAGACGCTCGCGCGGGAAATGCTCCTCTATCAGCTCCTGCAACGCCTGCTGCTCGAGCTCTGCGAAGATCGATTCGAGCTGCTCGGGAAGCGCGGCGTCAAGCAAAATGACGCGCGTGAGGCTCCTGTCCTGCTGCACGTCCGTCACCAGCATCCCGTAAGCGCTGAACGTGCCGGGGTCGCGCGGTATCAGGATCCGGCCGATCCCGAGCTCGGCCGCAATGAGGCCGGCGATGGCCGGACCCATGCCGCCGAATGGAACGAGCGCGAACTCGCGCGGATCATAGCCGCGCTCGACCGTGATGGTGCGCATGGCCACCATCACAGTGGCGGCGAGCACGCGCAGCACGCCCCACGCTGCTTCGATCTCGGACATGCCGAGCGGCTGCGCGAGCCGCCCTGCCACGGCCGCGCGCGCCTTCGCGCTCGCGATCGGCATGTCGCCGTCGAGCAGCGCAGCGGGATTGAGATGCCCCAGAACAACGAGCGCATCGGTGAGCGTCGGCTCCGTCCCGCCGCGGCCGTAGCAGGCCGGGCCTGGATCGGCGCCCGCGCTCTGCGGTCCCACCTTGAGCACGCCGCCCAGCGCGACCGAGGCAATGCTGCCGCCGCCCGCCCCGATGGTCTCGATATCGACGGCATGGGTGCGCAGGGGATGGCGCGCGATCCGCAGCTCCGACCTGGAGAGCGGCGCGCCGGGAAGCACCGCCATGTCGGAGCTGGTGCCGCCCGCATCGAAGGTGATGAGATTGGCGATCCCTTTCGCATCCCCGAGATGGCGCGCGCCGATCACGCCAGCGACCGGCCCGGACATCACGGTCGCAATGGGCGTGCGCGTCAGCATTCTCGCGCTCGCTGCGCCGCCGTCGGACTTCATCATCAGCGGGCGGGCGCGCGGGAAGCGCTCGCGCGCAAGCTCGTCCAGAGCGCGCAGGTAGCGCGAGACGGGCGGCCCGATATAGGCGTTCGCCACCGTCGATGCGGTGCGCTCGTATTCCCGCCATTCCGGGTTCACCTCGTGCGACAATGACAGATAGATGTTAGGCGCCATGGCACGGATGATCTCGGCCGCCGCCTGCTCATGGCTGGGATTGGCGTAGGCGAACAGGAAGCACACGGCGACCGCTTCGACGCCGTCGGCCATGAGCTTGCGCACGGCGGCGCGGACGTCCTCCGCTATCAGAGTCTCGATCACCTCGCCGCGCGAGCCCAACCGTTCGCGCACCTCGAAGATGCGGTCGCGCGTGAGCAGCATTTTCGGCGCAGGGGCGAAGATGTTGAAGACATCCTCGCCCCGCCACTGCCGTCCGATCTCGTAGAGGTCGCGAAAGCCGTGCGTCGTCAGCAGTCCGGTCCGCGCGCCCTTGCCCTCCAGCAAGGTGTTGAGCGCAGCCGTCGAGCCATGCAGGACCAGCGAGACCGCTTCCGCGCCAAACTCGCGGGCCAGGTCGGCGGTGACCTGCTCCATTACCGCCGCCGGATGTGCGGTATCGGAGAGATATTTGCGGATAGCGACGAGCTCGCCCCCATCCTCATCGAAGGCGCTGACGTCCGTGAAGGTCCCGCCGACGTCGATGCCGACGCGCAGGTTCATGCGAGCGTCTTCTGCCTGCGCAACCGCGCGGTCGCCGCGCTGTCGACCGCGAGCTCGGATGTGAGCACCACGCCGTAGTCCTCCCGCGCAGATTCCGCCGACACATAGTCATGCACCACATCGACGCGCACGCGCTCGGGGTCGCGTTCGTACGGGCTGCCCCAGCCGCCGCCGCCTGCGAATTCCACCGACAGCAGATCGCCTTGCTTCAGACGCAGGCCGGCAACCTTCGAGGTCAGAGCGCGCTCCTGCGAGCTGCCCGGGTTGAGCACCGCTGTGGACGCGCGCGCGGGCTTGGCGCCGAAAATTCCCGGAGAGGAGAACTTGAACCGGTCCATGCGCAGGTTGACCGTGGATTCTGCCGCCAGGATGCGCCACTGCCGCCGCACTCCGAGCCCGCCGCGAAATGTCCCCGCCCCTCCCGAATCGTTGGCGAGCTCGTAGCGCTCGACCCGGACCGGAAACTCGGTCTCGATCGCCTCGACCGGCGTGTTCATGACGTTGACCACCAGCTCGTCCATCGCGCTGACGCCGTCGCCATCGGGGCGCGCGCCGGTGCCGCCGTTGAGGATCTCATATTGCGAGTACCAGCGCCCCGATGCGGGATGGCGTCCCGCGCTCGACAGCGACCCGCCGGCCGCGCTGCCCGGCGCCGGTACGCGCCCGGGCACTGCGCGCGCGAGCACCCGCAGCAGGACCGAAGTCGTGACTTGGCTCGGCCGCACATACATGTTCACCGGCGCGGGAAAGCGCGGATTGAGCAGCGAGCCCTCCGGCGGATACGACACGCGCACGGGACGCGAGAGGCCGTCGTTCACCGGCAGCTGCGGAACAAAGATCATCTTGACCAGGCATTCGATGAAATTGCGCGACACGCATGGCCTCAGATTGATCGGCCCGCGCGCCTGCGCATCGCTGTCGAGAATGAAGTGAAGCGTGTCGCCTGAGACCTCGAGCGACGCCGAGATGCGATGCGGCTTTGCGAGCTCGACGCCGTCGTCGTCGAGGTAATCGGTCTCCGGCCCGTAGCGCCCCGGCGGCATGGCGCTGATGGCGCGGCGCAGCTCGCTCTCGCACAGCTCCATCCATTTTTGCCAGCAGGCGAGCACGCTATCGACGCCGTGCTTGGCGAACAGCTCCCTGAACTTGCTCAGCCCATAGGTGTTGGTGTGCACCTGTGCCTTGATATCGCCCCAGGTCACTTCGGGGGTGCGGGTATTGGCGCAGACGAGCGCTTCCACATCCGTGTTGAGCTCGCCCCGGCGCAGGATCTTGAGCGGCGGGATCAGCAAGCCCTCCTGGAACAGGTCGGTGGCATCGCCGCTGTTGGTGCCGGGGACCTTACCGCCGAGATCGGGCTTGTGCGCGATGTTGCCGATGAAGGCGGCCAGCCGCCCGTCGGCAAACACCGGCGACATCACGGTCACGTCGGTCGCGTGGTTCTGGCAGGCCTGGTAGGGATGATTGACGATGAAAGCGTCACCGGGATCGATCGCGCCTGCGAAACGCCGGCGGATCTCGTTGACCTGCGCCGCCAGGGGGCCGATGTGCAGCGGCTGCGGAATGCCCTGCGCCACCATGCGGCCTTGCCCGTCGAAGATGGCAAAGGTGAAATCCTGGCTTTCCTTGATGATGGTGGAATAGCCCGTGCGCAGCATGTTGACCGTCAGCTCGCGGGCAATCTGGAGCGTGGACTGGTAGATGACTTCGAGATCGATGGCGTTCATTGACCTCTCCGGATCGCTCTCACCACCGGTCAGCAGCCGCTCGTTCGGACCCGGGCGAGCGGGCTCATGAACGCGTGCGCTTGCATTCCGATGATTGCCTCGGCGATTATTGTAGCAGACGGTGATGCATTCGACAGACCGGGCGACAGGCGGACGACGGATCCGCGGGGTTGTGGTACACCTAATCTGCTTTTCCTTCACTTCCGTTTGAGCGCGAGGCAGGCATGAATGAGCGTTTTGATCTGAGCGGGCGCAGCGTCGTGATCACCGGCGGCGGCAAGGGCATCGGCAAGGTCTATGTCGAGGAATTCGCGCGGGCCGGCGCCCGCGTCCTGGCCGCCGACATCGACGGCGCAGCCGCCGCCTCCGTCGCCAAGGCTCTGAGCGCGGAAGGCCTCCACGTCATCGGGATCGCCACCGACATCGCAAGCGAAGAGTCCACGTCCGCAATGGCCAAGACCGCGCTCGATCACTTCGGCAGCATCGAAGTGCTGATCAATAATGCCTCGCTGATGAGCGTGCTGCCGCGGCGCTCGTGGCTCGAAATTCCGGTAGATGAATGGGACCGGGTGATGGCCGTCAACCTGCGCGGGATGTTCCTCTCGTGCCGCGCGGTATTCCCGGCCATGCAGGAACGCAGGCGCGGCAAGATCGTCAACATCTCCTCATCCCGCGTATGGGAGGGAACGCCCAACCGGCTGCATTACACTACCTCGAAGGCGGGCGTGGTCGGGTTTACCCGCGCGCTGGCGCGCGAAGTCGCGGAATTCGGCATCACCGTCAATGCGGTCACCCCGGGGATGACCCAGAGCGATACCCAGGTGCAGACGTCCTCTGCGAACTATCTTGCCACCCGCGTCGCCGGGCGCGCGATCGAGCGCGTGCAGGTGCCGGCCGATCTCGTGGGCGCCGTGATGTTTCTCTCGACCCCGGCGAGCGACTTCATGACCGGGCAGACCGTCAATGTCGACGGCGGCAGAGCCATGCATTAGCGCATGCTCCGCAAAAGCCTGCCCTCGGGCTTGACCCGAGGGTGGGAACCACTTTTGCGAAAAGCGCACGCGCAAACAAAGACATTGAGGGAAGGCGCGCAATGAAGCTTGCGAGCTACGTCGCCCAGGGCAAGCATGTTTTTGGAGCAGTCGTGGGCGATGGTGTCGTCACGCTGAACGAACGGCTCCGCGGCGGTTATCAGAGCTTGCGGCATGCGCTGGCGGAAAACGCGCTGGCGGAGATGAAGACAGCGGCCGAAAGCGCGAAGCCCGATCATGCGCTCGCGCAAATCATATGGCTGCCGCCGATAGCCGATCCGGAAAAGATCCTTTGCGCCGGCATCAATTATCGCGCCCATGCCGCCGAGACCGGCCGCGACCTGCCGAAACAACCCAGCATGTTCATCCGGTTCGCAAACACTCTGGTCGGCCACGAGGGCGAGCTGATACGGCCACTGGTCTCGCAGAGCTTCGATTTCGAGGGCGAGCTTGCAATCATCATCGGACGCGGCGGACGGCACATCCCGGTCGAGCGCGCGCTCGATCACGTTGCCGGCTATACCTGCTTCGTGGACGGCAGCGTTCGCGACTACCAGAAATTTTCCGTGGCCTCGGGCAAAAACTTTCCGGGCACCGGCCCGCTTGGTCCCTGGATCGTCACCGCGGACGAGATTCCCGATCCGAAGCGCCTGACCCTGGTCACGCGGCTTAACGGTCAGGTCATGCAGAAGGCGAGCACCGATCTCATGATCTATTCGGTCCCGCAGATCATCGCCTTCTGCTCCGATTTCACGCCGCTGTCCGCCGGCGACATCATTGCGACGGGAACTCCGGAGGGCGTCGGCCATCGCCGCGACCCGCCGCTCTGGATGAAGCCGGGCGACGTGCTCGAACTAGAAATTTCCGGCATCGGGACGCTGCGCAGCCGCGTGGTTGACGAGCAAGCATGACGGATATCGCTGGTAGCCTGGGGTGGGTTGGGCGCGCGCTCTTTTGCGCAGATTGCGTACACTTATCTGCGTGCGCGCGCCGTAACCCACCGCTTGGTGGTGGGTTACGGCGCGGCGCAGAGAGCGTCGCTCGCTAACCCACCGCTCAACTGCAACTCTTCGCTACTCGATCTGGGCCGCCGAATGCATTACTGTCCGGCGTACGCTTCGCGCTTCCATCGTTCGGAACGAGCATCGCACTCATGCCGGCAAACACCGTCGATATTCACGCCCATATCCTCAGCGAAGAGACCATCCGGCTGTTGCAGAGCGAGGCGCCCCGGATCGCGCCGAAGCTCTCGCAAATAGACGAGCAATTCGGCACGCTCGAGGTGGCGGGCGCTGCATACCGGAACTTCCCACGCGGCGGCTGGGACCTGAATCGGCGGCTGCGGGACATGGCGGCGTCCAAGGTGGACGTGCAGGTCGTCTCGGTTTGCCCGCAGACCTTCCTCTATGCCCAGACACCCGCGTTGGCGGGCGTGTTTGCGCGCATCCAGAACGAGCAGCTCGCAAAGCTCGTGAAGGCGCATCCCGAGCGCTTTCGCGCCATTGCCACATTGCCCATGCAGGCGCCGAAGCAGGCGGCCGATGAGCTGCGCCATGCCGTCAACGTGCTCGGCCTTGGCGGCGCCCAGATCGGCTCCAACGTCGCGGGGAAGAACCTCGACGATCCCGAGCTCGAGCCGGTCTGGGCCACGGCCGCCGAGCTCGATGCCTTCATCCTGGTGCATCCCATCAACGTGGCGGGAGCCGATCGGCTCTCGTCCTACTATCTCACCAACCTCATCGGTAACCCGCTCGACACGACCATCGCCGCTGCTTGCCTCGTGTTCAGCGGCGTACTCGAACGCCATCCCTCGCTCAAAATCTGCCTCGCCCACGGCGGGGGATTCGTGCCCTATCAGTCCGGTCGCCTGCTGCACGGCTGGCAGGTTCGCACCGAGCCGAAGCACAAGCTGCCGAAGCCGCCCACCGATTCTCTCAAGCGGTTCTATTTCGACACCATCGTGCACGCGAAGGAAGCGCTCGGCTTTCTCGTGGGAACCGCGGGCACCGACCACGTCCTGCTCGGCAGCGATTATCCCTTCGACATGGGAATGTCGGATGGCGTGTTGCAGGTCCGTGGCCTTTCGATCGGGGCGGCGGGGCAGGCGCTCATTCTTGGGGAGACCGCGCAAAGGCTGCTGGGACGAGTGGCCGCCCAGCCCTCCGCGCGCGCATTCGCCTGAGCTGATCCTTCATCATGGCAGGCAGCGGCAGCAAGCGCCGGAGGAAATAAATGTCCGATCAAGTCCTCGACGCGCGAACCCCCGGCGCCAAACGTGCCGGCGCCGGCGAATATCTGTTTGATCTCGCGCAGGTAAACCACATCCTGGGTGGCCCCGATTACTCCACCGCGACAGGAGCATGCGTGGAGGGTGATCGCATGATGGTCGGGTTGATGCGCATGGCCGCCGGCACCGGGGCCGAGCCGCATTCCCATCCCAACGAGCAGTGGATCTACATTCTCGAAGGCACGCTCCAGGC
Organism: Xanthobacteraceae bacterium; assembly: GCA_036498105.1. Lineage (GTDB taxonomy): Bacteria > Pseudomonadota > Alphaproteobacteria > Rhizobiales > Xanthobacteraceae > VAZQ01. Next base: position 14,422 of record DASXIG010000484.1, read on the forward strand.
GAAGATCGGAGACAAGCAGCTGGAAGCAAGGCCGGGTTCCGTCCTGTACGTGCCGGCGGATGTCGTTCACTCCAGCAAGGCCACGGCGGAGGCCGATGTCGTCTTCTTCACCTGCAAGGATGCCTCGCACAGCCTGCACGGAATCAAGGCGGCGTAACCGATAACAAGAACGCTCGGTATATACGGGAGGAGCTTGTGAAAAGGATCGGTCTGCTCGCCGGCTTTGCTGCCTTGCTGTGCCTCGCGCTTGGCGCCGGTCTCGCCCCGGCGCAGGACAAGTACCCGGCCAAGCCGGTCAAGATCATAGTTCCTTACGCTCCCGGAGGCGCGACCGACATCGTGGCGCGGATCCTGGGCGAGCAGCTGCGTCACGTTCTCGGCCAATCCGTCGTGGTGGAAAACAAGCCGGGAGCGAACGGCATTGTTGCCATCAACGAGATGGTGAATTCCAGGCCTGACGGCTACACGCTGATGATCGGCAATGTGACGACCAATGCCATCACGCCGGTGCTCACCCCCGGGAAGGTACCCGATTACGAAAAGAAGGTTGTGCCGATCACCGATCTGGTCGACATCCCGGCATTTCTGCTCGCGACC
>DASXIG010000485.1:0-2033 GCA_036498105.1 Xanthobacteraceae bacterium
ACGCAAAAGCTTGCGGTGAGCAGGATGATCAGGCCCAGAATAACGGACTTGGTCGCGGCCGCCCCGACATAGCCGAGGACGATCTCGAAGGACGAGACCGGCGCCGACAGGATCTCGTAGATCGTTCCGGTGAACCTGGGAAAGTAGATGCCGAAGGATGCATTCATCACGCTCTGCGTCAGAAGCGTGAGCATGATCAGTCCGGGCACGATGAACGCGCCATAGCTCACGCCTTCGATCTCGCTGATGCGCGAGCCGATGGCCGCGCCGAACACCACGAAATAGAGCGACGTCGAGATCACCGGAGACACGATGCTCTGGAGCAGCGTGCGCCCGGTGCGCGCCATCTCGAAGGTGTAAATCGCGCGAACCGCGCGCACGTTCATCATCTTTGCCTCACCAGGTCGACAAAGATGTCTTCCAGCGAGCTTTGGCTCGTCTCCAGGTCGCGGAACCTGATCCCGGCCTGCCGCAAATCCTGCAGCAGCGCGGTGATCCCGGTGCGCTCGCCCTGCGTGTCATAATCGTAAACCAGCCTGCGGCCGTCGTCCGCCAGGATCAGGGAATGTCCCGCCAGCTCGGGCGGTATCGCATCAAGCTTTCTTTGCAGATAGAGCGTCAGCTGCTTGTTGCCGAGCTTTTGCATGAGCTCGGCCTTGTCCTCCACCAGAATGAGCTCGCCGTGATCGATCACGCCGATGCGGTCGGCCATGTCTTCCGCCTCTTCGATGTAGTGCGTGGTCAGGATGATGGTGACGCCCGCTGCGCGCAGCGTCCGCACGGTCCGCCACATGTCCTGGCGCAACGTCACATCCACCCCGGCCGTGGGCTCATCGAGGAACAGAATTTGGGGCTCGTGCGCCAGCGCTTTGGCGATCAGCACCCGCCGTTTCATGCCGCCCGAGAGCGTCATGATTTTGCTGTCCTTCTTGTCCCAGAGCGAGAGCTCCTTGAGCACCTTCTCCACGTAATCGGGATTGCGCGGCTTGCCGAACAGGCCGCGGCTGAAGGTCACCGTCGCCCAGACCGTCTCGAACGCATCGGTATGCAGCTCCTGCGGCACCAGACCGATCATGGATCGCGCGGCGCGATAATCCGCAATGATGTCATGGCCCGCGACGCTGACCGCGCCTTCGGAAGGGGTTACGATCCCGCAGACGATATTGATGAGGGTGGTCTTGCCCGCGCCATTAGGCCCCAGCAAGGCGAATATCTCGCCGCGGCGGACATCGAGATTGACCCGCTTGAGAGCTTTGAAACCCGACGCGTAGGTCTTCGACAGGTTCCCGATCGAAAGAGCCGGCTGCATCCCGGCGCCGATAGCGGATGCCCGCCTCGCGCGCCAGACCCGGCGCCGGCATTAGCCAGAAACGAATTGGACTCCGATCTGACCGTCGTAGCGCCGTATGACCCGGCAATGGCGGCGAAAGACCAGCGTGAACTCATCCGGGAGGTGCTGATCCTCCTTGATCGTGAGCTTTGCGCCGCTGGCTGATATGTCCCAGATGATGCAGCTCAGCGGTGCCGGCCTGCCTTCGACATCGATGTGGGCGAGGTAGTGAATCTCATGTCGCGGACTCTTGCGCAGCTCGCGAAATGGATCTCGCGCTCGAAACAGGCCCATTGCAACTCCTCTTGCTCCGCCGACGCGATCAGGACCATGCCGGCAAACCTTAAACGATTCCTCCCGGCGTCGCTTAAACCTGCATCCATCCGGCTTTGCGAGATATTCTAATAAAATCACCGCCAGCCCGTTGAGCAGATTGGAAAGCTCGGATCGTAGTGTGGCCTGAGCGCCTCCGGAAGGGTGCGCCGCTGATCGAGGTGAACCCGTGAGCATCAAGCGTCGACCTGGTCTGGTTACAGCAACTTCGGCCCCGCGCGTCATCGGCCGGTCGGGGAAGCAATCGGAACTCGCGAACGATCGGCAGCAGCAGCTGCTCGGCATGGTCCTCAACAACATGTCCCAGGGGGTGCTGATGTTTGCGCCCGACACGCGCCTGGTGTTTTGCAACCGGCGCTACGCGGAGATG
>DASXIG010000486.1:0-3136 GCA_036498105.1 Xanthobacteraceae bacterium
TGCACTCCCTGCTTCCGAGATGGGTCACAAGCCAGCCCCAAAAGCTCAGTCTTCCGTGAGTCCGGTCCTCCTTCGACAGCAGCTCTAATCGGCGCGAGCCGGCACGCTCACTTCGTGCCACAAGGAGACTGATGCATTGCAGCAAAGATCACCTGATCTTGGGCTGCCCGCGACAAAGCTGAGCGACGGCGAAGAGCACAAGTCCTGATCCCAGACAGGCAGGAACCGCGGCCCACAGCCATGGCTCGGCTCCAATTGTCAGATAGACGGTCACGGCTGCGATCCCACTGGCAGCAGCGACGCCGATAATAAGAAGGGCCCAGGGAGCGCTTACTGCTCCCATGCACCTCCCTGTTAGACCGAAAGGCGTTAACACTAAAGAGATAAATGAAAGTTGAGCGCAGAAACAGGCACATAATACGGCAAAGAAAATGGTGGGCGTAAAACTCATCCCAAATAATGCATCGACGACAACTACCAGGAAGATTGCGCCAACACACAATCCACAACCGACGAGAATGGTGCGTCGCCTTGCGATCGCTTCATCGCCCGGCCTTATCCGTTCCGGCGAAAGCATCGGCCAGAGCGCCGGCAGCAGGTCGTATCGAAGAACCCACAGGCTTGCCGAGAGCATGGAGCTCGCTGCCGAGAGGGTCATGGTGAGTATGCCGAGGACCAGAAGAGATATGGCGAGGGCGGCAGGGAGATTTTCCTCCGAAGTCAGCTGACGAATGAACGTCTGTAACGCGTCGCGGTCGGCCGGTGTTTCGGTTGCAACGACCGCAACTGCGCCCAAGGCGCACATCAGCAACAACAGCAGCATGACCTCCGGCGCAAGCAAATTGAAGATTCTGGTTATGGTCGCAGATCGCAGGTCCGGCTGGGATTCTGTATCCTTCGCCAGCGCCGCGAACCTTTGCCAAGTTGCACCATCGACCATGGGGTAGAGCAACGACACAGCGACGATGGTCGGCAGCGCCAGACCTGGGGACCCGAATCCTGCCCGCAATGCCGTGATGCTATCCCGCGCCATGCCGGCGACGCCGAAAGCAGAAAACTCCATGGCGACGAGTACAATGACCAGAATCACGAATACGGAGACGAACGTGTCGATGGCCTTCTCCAGTCTGCGCAGCAAGCGGGAAAGAGATGAGGGGTGCTCGCCATCGTCTGCATCACCGGAGCGCCCGTTCGATTTCCTGATGAGCGTGTTGTCGACGAATTTGAACCGCCGATAAAGCAGAACGAGAACACAAGCAGCGGCAATGAATAGGACCGCAAAGCTGCCGTGCGGGGGCATCGTGCTCACGTCGGAAACGACGAAATACAAGAGCAGAGCCGTCGATCCGAAGAGGGCCAGATAAATCATGCCGACTTGCAGCTGAACTGAGTGCATGACGCCTGAGTTGCCGGCGAAAACCGTGTACAGCATCGCCAGCACCAGTATGCCGCCGGCAAGGAGATGTACGGAGCGTGCGCTTTCCGTCACGACCGGCTGTACCAGGCTGGCAGCTGCGAACGCTTCGGCAGTGATGAGTCCGGTGAGCGCGATCACCGTAAGGCTAGCTGCCAGCAGCCGCACACGATTATCGTTGCCGTGCCACTTGGCGATCAGCGCAGGCAGGGTCGGGGGGGCGCCAACGCTCAATGCAGCATCCAGCGAGGCAAGCAGCGGTCGGCGCAGGGCGTAGATCATATACGCGCCTAATCCACAGCACGTCGCACCCATGATAGCGGGCCAAAGATCGCCGCTGGCTCCCCAGGCGAAGAACGAGCCGAAGCTGGCGATCCGCAGCGGATAGGCAACGGCAGAATTGCGCATCACATCCGGTGGAGTGGGCTGCGATGCAATGAAATAGTCCTGCGCTCGTTGAAAATTCCGGCGCGGCAACAGCCAGATCGGCACAAGACAAATGCCGAGCGCGATCATCAGGGGGAGCAAGACGAGTGACATCGGCAAACCTGGAGAGAGTATCCGCTCGACCGCATGCACGCCATGGCATCAGAAAAGTCCAGCACCGAACCTATGTGATACTTATACCACAACCGCGCAAATTATTATTGTCCAGGTAGACAATCGACACTGTGGCCATGATTGTCGGGCACCAAGATTAAAGACGAATCAGGAGCTGGGCCAATGCGGCTGCGTGGGCAAGTGCAGGGATTATTGGGCGTCCTCTGCATTGCCATTGTGCTCGTGTGGAGCAGCGCGACCAAGGCGGAAACTCGAGTCTATCTCCTGCGCGGCTGGTTTGGGGTATTCTCGACCGGGCTTGACGCGCTTTCGACAGAGCTCCGGAGCAAGGGCATCAAAGCCGAGACTGTGGGGCATTTGGCCTGGAAGACGACGGTTTCGAACATCATCAAATGGCACGCCTCCGGCGACACCGATCCGCTGGTCTTGGTCGGTCACTCGCAGGGCGCAAACAACGTGATCGATATGGCTCGTTTGCTCCAGCGGGAGAACATTCCCGTCGACCTTCTGGTCACGCTCGCGCCTGCGATGCAGGACCCGATCCCGGGCAATGTGGTCCGGGCCATCAACTACTACAATTCACCGGGTTGGGGGGCGCCCATAACCGCCGATGCCGGTTACCGTGGCAAGTTGACGAACATCAATCTCGGCGGCGACATTGGCCTTTATCATATGGCCATCGACAAGAATCCCAGGGTCCAGACCGAAATCGAGCGCGCGATCCTGGCCGTGCGGCACCCGCGGGCGCAGGCAGAAGCACAGGCGAGATAGAGGGCGCAAAATTGCAATCAGGCCGCGCGGTCAGGACAGAGCCAGGAGCCGACACAGCGCCATCATCGCATGTCGCAGAAGTGCCATGTGCTGCCCTGAAGCTCCGTCCGACCTGAGTCCGGTCATCCTTCGAGACCAGCCGTAACCCGCGCGAGGCGGCACGATCACTTCGTGCCACAAGCGGACTAACGTGTAGCAAACGGCGGTGGTGTCTCGATCACCTCGTCGGCCCGCACCAGCAGCGACGGGGGGATTGTGATTCCGAGCGCCTTCGCAGTCCAGTTGTTGATGACTAACTCGAACCGCGTTGCCTCTCGCAGCGGCAACTCACTCGGCCGAGTACCGCCTAGCACCTTTGCGACCTGCTCAGCCGCGCTCGTATAAATCTCG